>CAJWOS010000003.1 GCA_913044235.1 uncultured Pseudomonadota bacterium | reverse complement strand
CTGCGTACCATCGCTTCGGGCAGTGAAGCAGTGAATGCTCGCCTCCTCGCGCTTACCGAGAGCAACAACCTGCTGCGTCAGGAGCGCGACGCACTGGCCTCGCGTTCCGCCACGCTGCACAGTTCGACCGCCGGACTCGAACAGAACGGCGTAAGCAACAACCAGATCAACAGTGAGATCATCCGCGAGCGCGACGCTCTACGCACCGAGCGAGACACTCTGGCCGTGAGCCAAACGCGCCTCCAGGCCCAATTGGCCGTCGCCAGCCAAGAAGCCGCGGACTCACGCGCAGACCTGCATGCCTCTCGCTCTCGCTCGCAAGAGTGGTCCTCGGACTACGAAGCACTTCGTCGGGAACGGGATGCCCTTCGGGAAGAACGCAACCGGCTCGCCACGCAACACGTGCCAGTGCTGGAAGATCGCGACCGACTGCGGCAGGAGCTCGGGCCCATCCGCATCTCTCGAGACCAGGCCAATCAGGCACTCGAAGCTTCGCGAAGTCGCAATACTCAACTCCGTGAGGAGCTCGACGCTGAACGCGCACGGACCCTCGAGCTCGCGGTGCAGCTCGAGCAGCGTGAGCCACTGGAGATCGAGTGGGACCACTCGGATGTGGAGCAGCAGACCCGGCGCATCCTGGCGGAAGCCCGGGTAGCGAACGACCGCCTTCAAGTCCGGATTGACGAGCTGGCCAGCAGCCTCTCCGACATGAACCAGACCCAGGAAATGGAGCGGAACGGCAGCCGAGAGCTTCAACGACGACTGGGGGCGGCCGAGCTCGAGGCGGCTGAAGCACGCAAGCAGCAGATCCAGGACCTGGACTGGTTCATGGAAGCGCTGCGAGCCGTACGAAGCAACACCCAGACCTGACGCGACCACTCAGCGCTGGAGTGCTGCCGGTAGACCGCGGAACCCAGCGCCAGCAGTGGAGGTGGGCCGCAGCTGCCGACCGAGATCATCAAGCATGGCTCGATGCGACTCGACTGCCGAGGCATAGCCTCTGTCAAGCGCGAGATTGTCGAGCTGAAGCGGATCGTTTTCCATGTGAAACAGCATCTCAGCGATGTCTCCGACCATGCGGATGTACGCGAACTCCTCGGTCCGAAGGGTCCGTCCATCGACCAGGGACTCCGAGCGCACCCCCTTCCGCCAAGGGACGGCTGCGGGACCGAGCAGCGGCCGCACACTGACACCTCGCGCATCAGGCATCGGTGGCGCGCCGAGTAGGTCGCAGACCGTGGGCGCAAAGTCGAGTCCGCTGACCAGGGCCGACGACCTGCCAGGAGGGGGCCCAGTCATCACCCATGGCACCTCGAGGGTGGAGGCATAGGGCGCACGGCTGCGCACCAAGCCGTGATGACCGAGCGGATGGCCACTGGCTGCGGTGACGATGACCGTCGTGGTCTCCGCGTGGATGCTTCCTGCGAGGGTATCGAGGACCATGGTGAGGACCCGATCCAGCTCTGCGAGCATCCCGCGGGCACACCACAGATAGTGACGCCACATGGGCTCTGGCCAGTGGGCAGACGGTGAGCCAGCCCGCACCGCCGATGCGATCAGGCTCGGCTCATCAGCCGGGATCGTGCGATCCGGCGCGGGTGGCAGCTCTCGCTCCGGTAGGCCCAGGTCTGGGGCGCGCTTCATCCCCGCCCACGACGCCACAGCGGCATCCAACGCCGAGAGTCCCCGCAGGCGCAACATCCCCAGCCAGGGACGTCCCGGTGCCCGATTGCGGATGGCATGGGCCATCGCCTGTGCCGAGTCCAGGTTGCCCGGCATCGCGAGGTGGTTCCCCGAGAGCAGCACCTTGACCGAGCGCCCTGGTGTTCGCCCTGGGATGGACGGACCGCCTGCTGTCCAGACATCCACCGCGCCATGGCCGGCGATCCAGTCCGTCACGACCGGCCAGCGGCGACTGACAGGGAGGCCGCTCACCATGGCACCGGTCTCACTGCCTGGTCGCCCTGTCCATAGCGCCGCAAGTCCGGGCAGCGGTTCCGGATGCACCGCTTGGGCTCGTCGAAACCCAAATCCACGGTGCGCCAGAGCCCCCAGGCCCGGCATCGCACCCGCCCACATCCCTCTCGGATCGTTGGGGTGTGGTGCCACCACCATCGCTGGCAAAGCGTCGATCACCACACACAGAAGGTTCCAGCGATGACCACTCGCCCGAGACGATGTCGACCATCCCGTACCTGCCGCAGCACCGGGGACCGCTCCGAGAACCTGACGACGAGACCAGGGACTCATCGGCCCCCCTCAAGGAGCCCGTGCCGAACCAATGCCCGGTCGAGTCCAAGCTCAAAGAGGGCGGCACCGCCCGGCCCCACCCAAATATGCCGGACCGGGTACGACGGGCCGAATACTCGAAACCCGCGGAGCTCCGCGCCGTTCCACACCACCCGACCACAGGCCTGCCAGCGAACGTCTGGGGCAAAACACGAGAGACCATCGAGGACATGGAGCACTCGAATGGGTGGCCCCTGCGTCTCCGCATCATGTTCTGCAAGCCGGGTCCATGCCCAAGATACGCACGTGGGCTGCCGCCCCACTGTCGGCTCAGGACGCACGACACCCGACCACCGCACACGCCCGCGCACAATCGCACCCCGCTCGACCATCCGAGTGCTCGGTCGAAGCTGTCGATGGCGGTCGGTGGCGTAGGCCTCGAGCCACCAATCCCGCAGGCCGAAGGGCGCTTCTCGCTCGGTGACCACGTCGGCTCGGGTCACCCACCGGTCTCCATCCGTGCCAGTAGACTCCGCCTCGACCACCATTGCGGTGGTCTTCTCTGTACTCTCGGTCGCAACGGAGACCGTCGCTCGCTCGACACCAGAGCGGTCGAACACGCCCCATGACGAGCGCAAGGTCGGCTCGACAGCGATCGACTCCGCGTCGATGCGGCCGAGGAGCGCGCCAAAACCGAGGAACGAGACATGGGGTACGTCGGAGGCCAAAACCACTTCCGGATTCGCGCTCCTTCATACACCGACAGCCGGCCTGGCGTCCAATCGCCCCACCGGCTGCGTGCCGAAGCTCGCCGCGTGCGGGACGATGGAAGCACCGCCGAGGCGGTCAGATGGCGTCAATGATGCCATTCAGCGTGGCGCTCGGGCGCATTGCTGCGGAGACCTTGTCTACATCCGGCCGGAAGTAACCACCCACGTCCATCGAAGGTCCCTGTGCAGCATTCAGCTCGGAGACAATGGTGTCCGCCGCATCGGCAAGCTTGGAGGCGATGGGGCCGAAGGCTTCAGCAACCGCACTGTCGGCGCTCTGTCCAGCGAGCGCCTGCGCCCAGAACAGCGCCAGCCAGAAGTGACTGCCACGGTTGTCGAGCTCGTTGACCTTGCGGGAGGGTGACTTGTTTTCCAGCAAATAGCGAGTGGTGGCCTCGTCGAGCGCCTCACCCAGGACCCGTGCCCGATCCACGCCGAAGCGGTCGGCCAGGTGCTGCAAGGAGACAGCCAGGGCAAGGAACTCACCGAGGCTGTCCCAACGAAGATGGTTTTCCTTCTCGAACTGCTGCACATGCTTCGGGGCCGAGCCACCTGCGCCGGTCTCGAACAAGCCGCCACCGTTCATCAACGGCACGATGGACAGCATCTTGGCGCTGGTTCCCACCTCGAGAATGGGGAACAGATCGGTGAGGTAGTCCCGCAGCACGTTGCCGGTCACCGAGATGGTGTCCTCACCTCGACGAATGCGCGCCACGGAAAAGCGTGTGGCGTCGACCGGGTTCATGATGTGAATCTGCAGTCCGGATGTGTCGTGGTCGCCCAAGTACACGCGAACCTTGTTGATCAGGTTGCGGTCGTGCGCACGGGTCTGGTCGAGCCAGAACACCGCAGGAGCACCGGTCGCACGGGCACGCCGCACAGCGAGCCCCACCCAGTCACGCACCGGAGCATCCTTGACCTGACACGCACGCCAAATGTCGCCCGCGCCCACCCCGTGGGCCATCAAGACGTTCCCCGCGGCATCGACCACCCGCATCACACCGTCAGCTGCGACCTCGAAGGTCTTGTCGTGAGAACCGTATTCTTCGGCCTTCTGCGCCATCAGCCCCACATTGGGGACCGATCCCATCGTGGTGGGATCGTAGGCACCATTGGCCTTGCAGTCTTCGACCACCACTTGGTAGACGCCCGAGTAGGAGCTATCGGGGATGACGGCCTTGGTGTCCTGCGTCTTCCCGTCCTTGTTCCACATGCATCCCGAGGTCCGCAGCATCGCCGGCATCGAGGCGTCGATGATGACGTCGCTGGGAACGTGCAGGTTCGTGATGCCGCGGTCGGAGTCCACCATCGCGATGTCGGGACCAGCGTCGTAGGTGGCCTGGATATCGGCCTCGATGGCCGCGCGAGTGCTGGCATCGAGCTGGTCGAGCCGTCCCACAAGGTCGCCGAAGCCGTTCCGAATGTCCACACCGAGTGCCTCGAAGGTGCTTCCGTGCTTCGCGAAGAGATCAGCGAAGTAGGCCTCCACGCCGTAGCCGAAGATGATGGGGTCGCTCACCTTCATCATCGTGGCCTTCATGTGCAGCGAGAAGAGCACGCCCTGCTCGCGCGCGTCGGCCACCTGCTCGGCGAGGAACGACACAAGAGCCTTCTTCGACATGAACGACGAGTCCATGATCTCGCCAGCCAACAGGGCGATGCCGTCCTTAAGGACCGAGACCGTGCCATCCTCGGCAACATGTTCGATGCGGGCCGTGGTGTCGGCGGGAAGAACCACCGACTGCTCGTTGGATCGGAAGTCGTGGGCCGACATCGTGGCCACATGGCTCTCACTGTCCGACGTCCACTTGCCCATCCGGTGCGGGTTGGCTCGTGCGTAGGCCTTGACTGCTGCCGGTGCCCGCCGGTCGGAGTTTCCTTCGCGAAGCACCGGGTTGACCGCGGATCCCTTGACCTTGTCGTACCGTGCCTTGAGGGCCGCCTGCTGGTCGTTTTCCGGTTCTTCGGGATAGTCGGGAAGGCCGTACCCGAGGGCCTGAAGCTCAGTGATGGCTGCCTTGAGCTGGGGCACAGAGGCACTGATGTTGGGAAGCTTGATGATGTTGGCTTCGGGACGCTTCGCCAGCTCGCCGAGCTCTGCGAGGGCGTCGCCGATGCGCTGTTCTTCGGTGAGGTAGTCGGGGAACACCGCCAGGATGCGTCCAGCCAGGGAAATGTCGCGGGTCTCGACGTGGACACCGGCGGTCTTCGCGTAGGCCTGAATGATCGGCAGGAACGACGCGGTCGCGAGTGCAGGCGCTTCGTCGGTGTAGGTGTAGATGATGGTCGGTGTCTTGCTCATGACGCGCATCCTGGGCAATACCGGCGCTGCGGGAAAATGGAAACAGATCTCCCCACGGCAGCCGAATCAGTGAAACGGGGCGGCCCGTATCGCGAAAACCCGACCCGTGCCGAGACCTTGCGGAACCAATGCAGCCTGCATCCGATTTTCCCGTTCCACACCCTTTGCCTGCGCTCCCTGGACTCCCGGCCCACCGGCTGACGGGCCAACTTGTCGATTTGGCCAACGGTTTCTTGTCCGGTTCGACAACACTCCGCAATTGCGGTACAGCGCGCCCATGTCCACCCGTCAAAGCGCAGATCACCTTCCGGACCACGCAGCCGAGTACGACCTGCGTGGACTCCCCATCGACCGGGTCGGTATCACCGACCTCCGGTACCCAGTTCAAGTGCTGGATCGCTCGCTCGGCATGCAGGCCACCGTGGCTCGGCTCGGTCTGTATGTGGGGCTGCCTCACCACTTCAAGGGTACCCACATGAGCCGATTCGTGGAGATTCTCAACGAAGTCCGCGGCGAGCTCACCTTCCGCACGATGCCCTCCGTCCTCGACGCCATCCGACGCCGGCTCGAAGCAGACGACGCCTGGCTGGAAATGGAGTTTCCATACTTCATGTCGAAGAAGGCACCGGTCTCCGGGGCCGAGTCGCTGATGGAGTACCAGGCTCGCTTCGTTGGGCGCCACGGTCCCAAGCCCTCCGACGCGGAGTACACACTCGGTGTGACGGTTCCCGTGAAGAGCCTGTGCCCATGCAGCAAAGCGGTCTCCGAGTATGGAGCCCACAACCAGCGCAGTCTCGTAAGTGTCGAGGTTCGCGCCGATGGTCACGTCTGGATTGAAGACGTCGTCGAAGCCGTCGAGGCAAGCGCGTCCGCACCGCTCTATGCCCTGCTCAAGAGAGACGACGAAAAGTTCGTGACAGAGCAGGCGTATGACAACCCGAAGTTCGTCGAAGATCTCGTGCGAGACGTGGTGATTGCTGTGCGTTCCCTCCCTGGGGTCTCGTGGCTGAAGGTACGGGCAAGCAACCAGGAGTCCATCCACAACCACAGCGCCACGGCCGAGATCGAGTGGAGCCGCGACGCCGACGTGCAGACTCCCTCATTTCCACCGCTGGCCAGCACGGTCGAGCCCGAGGCTCCGTTCGGGCACTGGCTCCGCGAACAACGCACGGCCCGGCAGCAAAGCCAGAAGGCTCTCGCCGAGGCGCTGGAGCTCTCCGCGTCTCACCTGAGCCGCGTAGAATCCGGAGACAAAGCTCTGTCGACCGATGTGATCGAACGACTGGCCGCCGTGTGGGGCCTCGACGCCACCACTCTCGCACTGCGCGCAGGACACATCCCCGAGACGCTGCGGGCAGCCATCGCCCGTGACCCGGAAGGATTCCGCGCCTGGGCAGAGTGACGCTACCGGGTGGCCAGTCGTTCCAGCAGCGGCACAAAGGCCTGGAATCCGCGGGTGGACATGTTCGGGTCCTTCCCGGCATCGTCGTAACGACGCACACGCACGGCAGAAGCAAAGCCCGGCAACGCTTCGAATTCGCGCTGTTCGGACGGCGACATCGGGCCGCCCTGAACGGCGAGACTTCGCACGGAAGAGGGAGAGAGCGCTGCCGCATAGGCTGCATCGGTGGCCACGAGGTACCGCTTCGCAGCCACATGCAGCCGCACTGGCTCCGTCACGGCCGGTCCGAAGAAACGGCTGAGGTACCGGGCCCCCACCGCTTCGTGCTGCCAGTCGCGCTCCAGGGGCGCATCGATCGGAAATAAGTCACCCACGAGCAGGTGCCCTACATCATGCAAGAGTGCCGCGGCGATGGTGGCTTCGTCTGCGCCGTCGGCCAGTGCGAACTCAGCGCACTGCAGTCCGTGGACCAGCTCGGTGACTTCCTCATCGTAGAGTTGTTGGGCAGATGGACCGTCGTAGCGGGAGACGAGCTCGGACAGATTGCGGGCCGGCTGCGACACCGGACGCCCCAGGAAGTCGTCGTTCACACTGATGCGCACTCGGTCGCCATCGAAGGTTCCGTCGGCGCCGTGGAATTCCGCGGCCTTGTCGGCGTAGTAGCGTGCCCGAAAGTCCCCTGCGGAGAGGGCGTTGTAGGTGAGGTACAACGCGCGCCGGGAGCACCGCGTGCGGTTCGTCTCGGAGCGGTGGGGCGCGTAGGAGTCGAACAGCAACACATCGCCGGGGAACACCTCAACCGGCTTCCACTCGAGCTCCGCCGCCACCGCCTCGGTGATGCATCCGCGCGTGTTGGGCAGGATGCCGCGGTCATGTCCCGACGAGACATACAGGCAGCCACTCTCTTTCGTGGCTGCGTCGAGCGGAACCATCACAGAGATGTGATGGTCCACGAATCGATAGGCCGTGGCATCCTGGTGGGGGGCAAACCCCGCGCCGCCCGGGTGTTTGTAGTTGACCTTCTCCTTGTAGAGCACGGCCGGTTCCCCCATCAGCGCACCCACACGGTCGATTACGAGACCCGTACAGATGAAGTCACGCAGCAGAGGATCGTGGGGAATGAGGTCTTCGCTGCGAGCCAGTCGCGGCCCCTGGTCGGTCTCCTCGAAGTGATGCATACCCGGGCCCGATACGAGCGCATGGCGCTCAAATCGACCCACTGCGGCGCGCAGCTCGTCCACTTGCTCCGAGGACAACACGCCCCGCAAAACAAGGAAGCCATGCTCCGCAAAAACGGCGCTTTGTTCGGGGGTCAGCTCGGGATCGGTCACGGTTTCTCCCAGCAACGGCCACAGCGTACCGGTCCGCCCTGCCCTTTCGCGGGGCGGTTGAGTGACGGACCGACGCCATGATTGTCCCATCGTGTTGATGCATTTCGAGGACTTCTGCAGGCCACGCCAAGCGTCGCTCCCTTCGAGTCTCGCACCGCCGCCTTCACAATCCTTCACAAACTCTAGTTTCCTTTTGGAAGGTCCTCACGCCGTGCCAAGATGTGGGCCATACAACCTGAGCGTCCGGCGGGATTGAACCCGTCGGCACCCTACAGGAGCACAACCATGCCTCTTTCTCCTCGATCCGCTCTCTTCGCTGTCGGCTTCACCCTCCTCGGAGCCACGATCGGTGCCACAGCAAGCGCCGTGGCCGGTGGTCCCGCCAAGCGGGGTACGGCCGGCCCCATGAAGCTGGCCCACGCCATGGCCGGACTCGACCTCTCCACAGAGCAGCAGCAAATGTTGACCGATCTCCGCGACGAGGTGCGCGCGGAAGTACAGGCCCAAAAAGAGAACAAAGGCGATGAAGTCCATGTATTTGCCGAAGCGATCGCCAGTGGTGAATCCGTAGATCGCGCGGCGCTTCACCAAAAGATCGATGCCGCAGCAGCCCAGAAGGTCGAAATGGCCCACAAGGTCATCGACGGACTCGTCGATGTGTACGAGTCCCTCAACGAAAGCCAGCGCAGCGAGCTCGCTGGAATGTTCCAGGAACGAATGGAACAGCGACAGCGTCGGGCCCAACACCTCGCGCGCGAGCAGCCCCAGCAGGAACGCTGAGCCTTTCGTCACCACCGCTTCCGGAGTCGGTCCATGTACACGCTGTTGGTCGTCGATGACGACCCGGGCATCTCGGCTCTCCTCGTGGAATACCTGGGCTCGAGGGGATTCGCAGTCGAGTCCACCTCGAACGGCAGCGACGGACTGCTGCGGCTGGCTCGCGGTGGTGTCGACCTCGTGATTCTTGATGTGATGATGCCTGGGATGGACGGATTCGAGACCTGTCGAGCCATCCGACGGGCCGACCGTTCGATTTCTCAGGTACCCATCATCATGCTCACTGCGAGAGGCGACGACTTCGACCGCATTGTGGGGCTTGAGCTCGGCGCCGACGACTATCTGCCCAAGCCCTTCAATCCCCGCGAGCTCCTGGCTCGTGTGCAGGCAGTCCTCCGACGGAGCACATCGGACTCCGCTGAGAGCGATCCAGTGCTGCGGGCCGCGGGGATTCGGATGGACGCCGCGCGGAGAGAGTGCACCGTCCACGGTGAGATGGTGGACCTCACCACCACCGAGTTTGACCTTTTGCATGCGCTCGTTGCCGCCGCGGGACGTGTCATTCCCCGCGAGTCCTTGATGGCCACCGCCCGTGGCGATGCCTATGCATCGTTCGACCGCTCGGTCGACGTGCACGTCAGCCACATTCGGCGCAAGCTCGGCGACAACCCAAAGAAACCACAAATGATCAAGACCGTGCGCGGCGTGGGCTACCTCGTGCCCCGCGATACCTCCGAGTAACCATGCGACTGCGGCTTCAGGTTTTCATTGGACTCGTCTCGGTCCTGCTCATCACGATGTTGGGAGCCCTGGTCTTGGCCGTCGCCGTGTTCCGTCCCCTCGTGCACGAGCTCACCACCGAGCGCATCGCCATGGCGGTACACCTCGCCGAGATCGCAGAGCGACCCCGCACCCCAAAGCACCGCGTTCAGGCACTGTCTGACGATCTTGGCCTCGCGGTCCGGGTGGTCGACGAGATCCCGCCCGAGCAGCGCAAGAGAGCGCAAGTCTACGAGCGACATGGCCGCTCGGTCCTGGTACTCCCCGGCCCACGAGCCCCGTTCGCTGTGTCGCTGGAACGGCCGAGCAGCGAGCCCAGATGGCTGGTGGTCACCTTCCAGGCCGACCTGTATCGACCTCGCACCCGCGTGGGACTCGGTTTGCTCCTGCTCACCGCCGCCGCAATGTTTCTGGCGTTCTTGATGCTGCGGTTCGTCTTTCGCCCCTTGGAGGTGGCCACCACCGCCATGCAGCGTGTCGCAGCAGGCGATCTGAACCACCGGGTGCCCAATCGCGGTGCCGTCACCGAGGTCGCCGACACCTTCAACACCATGGCCGACCGCGTCCAACATCTCGTCCAAGGGCAGAGGGATCTGATGGCCGCCGTCAGCCACGAGCTCCGCACCCCACTCACCCGAATGCGGCTGCTTCTGGAGCTCCTTCCCGACTCCAATGACCCGATCTCCCGAATTCAGGCCCTGACCAAGGATGTAAACGAGGTCGACGCCTTGGTTTCGGAGCTGCTCGAGTCGGCACACCTGCATCGAGGCACACTCGCACTGACCTACGAGGAAGTCGCTGCCGGGGATCTGCTGCAGCGGGCGCTTGCACAGGTCGATCTGGGCACGCGCACTGTCCAGGTCGAGGACACCACCAAGCAGAACTTCTTCGGCGACAAGCGCCGACTGTTGAGGTGCCTGACCAACCTGCTCTCAAACGTGGCTCGATACACACCAAACCACTGCGAGGTGCGAATCTACGCATCGGAAGACGACAGCCATACATGGTTGTCGGTGGGGGACTCCGGGCCTGGCGTGGCGACCGCTGACCGCACGCGACTGTTCGAGCCGTTCTTTCGCGCGGAGGGAAGTCGAAGCCGCGCTACCGGCGGCCTTGGGCTGGGCTTGATGCTGGTCAAGCAGATCATCGACGCTCACGCCGGTACGATCGAAGCCTTGGAAAGTCCTCAAGGTGGACTGCTCGTGCGCATGGGCATCCCGATCGGCGGTCCTGGGGACTGACCATCCCGCGACCGGCGCAGGCGAGATACGGCTTGGGTGATCCGGGGCCGTTCCACCGCCGCTCGAGCGAACCATTCGAGTGGCTTGCGCACCTGGACCGCCAACCCATCCGGTCGGAGCCACTCCGACCCCGCACCCCCACAAGAGAGGATGCCACCGTGGACAAGGGCAGTCGCGTACGAATCATCTCCGGCCCAGGCACCGGTGTCACGGGCTCTATCTTTTGGTCCGGCAAGGACAAATACAACGGCGGCAAGCGCTTCGGCGTACGCGGCGATGATGGCGAGACCCACTGGGTGGGCGAGCGTCTCGTGGAGGCCACCGACGCACCGGAGCCCACGGTTGAAGGTCCCACCTTCGAAAAAGGCGACCGGGTGGCGTTCAAGCAGCAAGGACAGACGGGGACCGGCACGGTCTTCTGGATCGGCGACAGTCGCCAAGGTGGACAGCGCCTGGGCGTGCGCGACGACACCGATCCAGACAACGCCGTGTGGATCGATGCCCGCTTCTGCACCCCAAGCGACGCACCGGAGCCCGCATCATCGGGCGGCAGCCGCGGCGGTCGTTCCCGAGGCGGCGGCGGTCGCTCCGGCCAGGACTGGGGAGACTGGGGCTCGGAAGAAGCCTCCGTCGACAACAGCTACGAGGCCGCGATGGCCGGCGCGGACACACATGTACCCGAGCCACCATCCGATTCCGGCCCCCCCCCTCCAGACGATGGCTACTACGACGACCTTGCCGCGTCCTGCGACGACGAGGATGCTCCTCCCTGGTAGGTCTCCATCGAGGTGTGGTGACCGCACTTCGCCCAGGGTACTCTGTTTCCATCACCGGAGGCCGATATGGAAGCTCTCTACAGCATCGCCGGCAGCAGCGCGGTCGACGCGGCCCTTCAGGGTCTCGAGCGGTCTCGGGAAGATCTCCAGACGGCTGCCGACGAGGTGGTTTCTGCCACGGTTCAAGCCGTGAACGGTGCCACTGGAACCGGCGACACTGTCACCATCTCCGACGTTGCCAAGGGGATCTCCAGCGGCTCCCTCGAGGGCGGTCTCCTCGACTCTCGCACCGCACGCATCACCTACGCAGCCAATGTGGCCGTGATCCGCACGGCCGACGAGCAGCTCGAAGACATGCTTGACATCGCCGTCCCCAACAGCGCCCGCACCGACTGACTCGAGGTCGCTGGCCGCTCGTCAGCCTGCGAAGTGTTTCTTCAGCACCACCTCAACAGCGGGGCTGACCGCTTCCCATTGCGCCGCTTCGGACTTGATCACCGTCACGAATGACCCGGTCGCAAACACGCTGGCCACGCCTTCTACGGTGAAGAGGGCCTCGCCCAGCGGGTCGCCGCTGGCCTCTTCCGGTGCCTGGTAGGACTTCGACTCCTTGCCGGACACCACCACGCGGTTCATCGAGAACTTCCGAGCCATCGGGTTGGGGGTATCTGTGGCCACGATGTCCAGCGGCTCGGGCGTAGGCTCGGGCGCCGGTGCAGGCTCCGGCGCTTGCGAGTCTCCATGGTCGTGCGCATGCCCATGATCATGAGAGTGACCGTGGTCGTGTGCGTGTGCGTGCACATCAGCGCCATCGGGCTGCGGGTCGGGCCGCTTCAAGGAGCGAAGCTCCCATCGGTCCGCCGGTCGAGGGGGTGGTGGAGGCTTCTGCCCTCCCCCGGTGACCAGATGGACCAGCTTCCGGGCAACCCGTATCGGCAGACCAATGAACGATGGCATTGCAGCTTCTCCTGGGACCGCCCGTACGAGCGGCGCACTCTCGTTGTATCGGAGAACCCGGTCTCGCGTCGCGGGCAATCGCTCGACGGCGCGCCCTGAAGCACTCTCCCTCCCGAGCCGCGGCGCTCCTTCGGTACCGTTCGGCGCTGGATACGCGGTGGCGTGATGCCCGTCTCGGGCTTCAGCCCTTGACCCCACCAGCTGTGAGCCCTTCCACCAGCTGCTTCTGAAGCGCAAAAAATAGAGCCATCACCGGAATGCTGACGATGATCGCGCCGGCCGCAAAGTGCCCCCAGTCCGTTCCATGATCGCCGATGTAGCCATGCAACACCACCGGAAGCGTAAAGGCACGCTGGTCCGAGAGGAGCGTCATCGCCATGATGAACTCGTTCCAAGCGGTCATGAAGCTGAAGAGCCCCGTGACGGCGAGCGCTGGTCGTGCCAACGGCAAGATCACCTTCGTGAAGACCGTCCAGCGACTGGCACCGTCCATGATCGCCGCTTCTTCGAGCTCACGCGGAATCGTGTCGAAGTACCCCTTGAGGTTCCATGTGCAGAACGGCACTGCTGTGGTCGCATACACCAGTGAGAGACCCATCAGGCTGTCGAGCAGGCCGAGCTCATCGAGCAGAATGTAGAGGGGGATGAGCATCACCACACCAGGGAACATCTGCGTCACGAGGAACAGGCGCATCCCCGACTCCCGCCCCGGAAACGAAAACCGAGACATCGCATAGGCTGCCGTACAGGACAGCCCGATCCCGATCGCTGAGGTGATCGTGGCAACCACAATGGAGTTGAACAGCTGGCGCCCGAACAACCAGGTTCCCCCTTCGCTTGCGGAGACGACATCCCAAAAGTTCGCAAAGGAGATCACAGTGGGCAACGGATTGGGGTCGAGGCTGAACGCCTGACCCGGTGTAAGGGCCATCTTGAGGACCCAAAGCACCGGGTACAGCACCACAACGCATGCTATGATTAGCACGACGTGCGTGAGCACACGGCGAATAGACGAGGGAGCTCGGGGGGATGCTTGGGCCATGTGCGGAGCGTAGCCCGCGCAGCCCTGTAGCGACATTGGCGCACCGCGAATCCTCGCGAATGGAAACCCCTCCCCAAGCGATACATCTATAGACCCTACTGAGGTGAACCCAACATGCACTCCACGACTCAATCCTGGACCCGAACCGCCCTGGCTTTATCCGCCGGCCTCGCGACCGCGACCATGGCTGGCGTGCCGAGCGTTGCCGATGCCAAGAAATCCAAAAAGAAGAAGGTCGCCCACGTCCAGCTCACCGGCGTGAAGTCACTCGACAAGGTCTTCAAGCCACTCAAGAAGCTCGACAAGCTGGTCACAAAGGCACAAAAGTCTCGACGGAAGGGAGCGGCGAACATCAACACGGCCCTCGGTCTCCGCAAGGGCACCTCGATGAACGCGGCCATGAAGCACCTCCGCAGTCAGGCCCAGGGCAAGGTCCGAGTGACCATGCAAGGCGGCACTCCGCAGCTGAAAGCCACTGACGCACTGCCTCCCAACATCGCAGCGGGCGTGGAAGCCGCCAACACCGCCATCCAGAGCTACGCCGAGTCCGTCGCTTCGCTCGCCAAGGTGCCCAAGCAAGCCAACAAGCTCGTGAAGCAGGCACAGAAGATGCCCGCCCAGCTCAAGAGCGACCTGCTGTCCAACCCCACTCAGGCCATTGCCATCGCGCGAAACCTCGGGGTGGTGAAAGACAACATCAAGGCCGCGGTGCAGATCCCCAAGCGTGCCACCAAGGTCACCAAGAACCTCAACAAGGATCTGCGGCTGATGGTCACGACATTTGGCGGCAAGTGGCCGCCCATCTGAGGCCTCCCACACATCACGAACACCCCGGCCCAACCGCCGGGGTGTTTTGCGTTCCGATGCCGCGCTCACAAAGCGGTTTCGCCGAGCGACACGCCCTCAGAGACGTACGTAGGGCACTTCTACCGAGAAGCCGAAGAAATCGTGGGCACAGTCCAGCTCGGGATCGTTGTCGCCCATGGTGATGAACGAGAAATCAAACCGCTCGGACTGCACCGCCCGGAGCGAGAGCTCATTGACGATCTGCTCATCGAACTCGAGCGCCATGACTTGCTCTGTCTGGGGCGGGGGAATCGTGCAGTCCGACTGGCCGTCGTCCTCCCCGAGGCAGAAGGGGGGAATCGTGTCGTCGAACTCAATCTCCGTGCCCACCACATTGGCCCAGTCGTAGATGGGCAGCGACCCTTCCGTAGCGAGGCCGTCCACCATGGGGCCGTAGGATCCCGCCAGCACCACATCATCAAACGTGAAGAAGAAGTTGTCGTCGTAGTACATCTCCGTGCCTTCACCACCGCTGATTCCGAGGAAGTCGAACTCAAGCCCACACACCACCACCTCGTCGGGCAGCGGCAACGCCACGGTCTGCTCCACCCGTGCCGTGATCACACCCTGCGCTTGCTCAAGGTTGTCGTCGATGCCGAAGGGACAGTTCGCTTCCAGGGCTGGAAACTCCACCACGAGGGTGACCGCGACCGGTTCATTTTCTGCACAGGCCTCCTCCACGTCTTCGACCGAGTCAATGGTGATGCTGCTCTCTCCAGATGCCTTGCCATCGTCGAGCTGGCCCGAAGTGCAGCCGAATGCCATCAACCCCAGTCCAAGTGCCATCGCGCGCATTTGTGCTCCTTGCCAGTGAATTGGTTGCCTCAGGACTTGCCCGTCAACCACCGGTCCGTGGCACGAGAATACACGAGAAGCACGCCGAAGACGAGGACCGCGTACGCTGCGGCGTATCCGTACCGATGGTTCCGGTCGAAGGCCCAGCGATAGGCCTCACTGATCAAGATCTCACTCCAGCCGTCGGGCTCTCCGCCACTCACCAGGTAGATGATGTTGATCATGTTGAAGGTCCACACACTGCCCAGCACCACCGCCGGAAGCAAGGCCGGCATGAGCAAGGGCAGCGTGACGTGCCGAAAGCGCTGCCAGCCTGAGGCGCCGTCGACTTCGGCCGCCTGCTCGAGGTCGCGGGGAATCGCCTGGAGGGCGCCCAGTGTGACCACCATCATGAACGGAAAGCCGAGCCAGGTGTTGGTGGCGAGGTTGGCCGCAAAAGCGGTGGTGAACTGGGAAAACCAGCTCACAGGCTCGACGCCGAACAAGCCCAGGATGGCATTGATCGCCCCGAACTGCTTCTGGAACATCCCCTTCCAGATGAGCGCCGTGATGTAGTTTGGAATGGCCCACGGAAGAATCAACAGCACTCGATAGACGCCCCGTAGCTTGAGCCATGGCTCTCGCAGCAGCATGGCGAGCGCCACACCAATCCCCACGTGCAGGGTGACGTTCGCTGCGGTCCACAAGATCGTGACCGCAAGCGTGGTGTAGAAGGACAAGGGCGAAAATACCGGCCAGTCGCGAGCGAGCAGGATGTTGGCGAAGTTGGCCAATCCCACAAACGTGCTCTCGTTGTGCTGGTACGAGAACAAGCTCATTCCAGCCCCCACCGCGAAGGGCGCCACGACCAACAAGGCCATCCCGAGGAACGCCGGGGCCACATAGGCATAGGCGGTGCGATGCTGGGCGATCTCGGAGCGGGCGTTCCAGATGCGCCGTGCGAGCAAGGTGACCCCTGCTATCGCCAACAGCCCCGCCAGGGCCAAGTAGGGCAGTGGGTTCGCAGGCGGCGGCGGTGGTGCCGTGACAATGGCGAACTCTTGCTGCGCCGCGCGCACCGCATCATCGGGCGACTGCGCCCCCCGCAACACCCGTCGGAGGGCCCGGGCCTGGGGCTCCCATGTGGAGCTCATTGCCGGCACGTTTGGGGTGGGCACGGTGTCGTCGAGCTGGGCGCGGAACGCCCCGAGGATCGGGTCGTTGGCGATGTCGGGATGCTCGAGCGCTGCGAGCGTGGCCACGGACTGACGACCCTCACGGCCCCGAAGCACCGACACTTCCTCCGACACAAGGTGCGCAGCAAGCCGACGTGCCGGCTCCGGCTGACGCGCATGCCCGCTGAGCAGGATGCCTTCAACGGTGAGAAAAGGGGCCGCCGCCTTGCCCGTTGCGGCAACCTGAGGCAAGGGCGCCACCCCAAAGTTCAGCTGATCACTGATCTCTCCAAGAAACCAGGGACCGTTGATCGCGAGCGCCGCCCTCCCCTCGTTGAAGAGTTGGGTGACGAGCACGCCGGTGGCTTCGTCGGGAATGGTGCCATCGTCGATGCGCGCCTTCACCCAGGTCAGTGCGGCCGCATTTTGCGGTTGGTCGAGCGCCACGTCCCCGGTATCGTTGAACACGCCTCCCCCAAAGCCGTGCATCCAGGGCGCATGGAAGAACGGCTCGGTGGCCGCAACGGCCATCGGGTACACGCCTTGTGGAAGGTCGCCTGCAAGCGCCGCAATCTCATCGGTGGTGGTGGGCGGCGCGGCCACAAGGTCGCGGTTGTAGAACAGCACCA
The DNA here is from genome assembly GCA_913044235.1 of uncultured Pseudomonadota bacterium. Classification (GTDB taxonomy): domain Bacteria; phylum Myxococcota_A; class UBA796; order UBA796; family UBA2385; genus CAJWOS01. The sequence continues at coordinate 24,090 of CAJWOS010000003.1, read as the reverse complement.
GCGACTTGGTGGCGAGCGGCAACCCGTAGAGCGTGTCGTTGTAGGTGAGCGCTTCCAGCGCTGTAGGGTGCAGTCCCGATGGCGGTGCCTCGAAGCCTGCCAGCAATCCGGTCGACGACCATGCTCCCACCCGCTCGTGTGCGGCGATGAGGAGATCAGGACCGTTGCCTCGCGGTGCTGCGGCCTCGAACTTGGTGGAGAAGCCCTCCGGGGGCAGGGCCAGGACCTGGACCGACACGTCGACCTCGGCTTCGTCCCACGCCTCAATAGCGGTCTCGAGCGCCGTACGCTCTTCTCCCCGATAGGCATGCCACAGGTGCACCTCAACCGGCTGGGCCATCGCCCCGGCTACCATCAACCACGCCACTGCACCGACAGATGTCACGACTGCTCCCGATTCCGCCGCCCTCTATCGGGTCTCTCCAGAGATCGGGGCCACCACTGTCACCTATAGCGTTCTGATGCCCACTCCTGCCTGGGACCGCCGCCCGGTCGCGGCGGCACCCGGCGTTGCTTCCGCGGTCAGCGCCCGCGTGGAACCACAAGCGCAATCTTCTGCACGAGGACCGCCCAAGGCACCATGCTCCAAGCCAGGAGAGGCTTGCCGGTGTTGAGCAGGACCATCACGAGCTGGCGGTCGGGATCGGCGTAGACCAGAACGTTCGAGAAGCCCAGGTGTCCAAATGCCCGCCGCGTTCGCGGACCGAAGAGACTGAAGCGGCGACCGCCCTTCATGAGTCCGAGGCCGTACCGCATGGGAAACCCGAAGGTGCCATCGAAGGCTCGGGGCGTCTCGTCTTCGAGCATGCGTGCCACCGTGGGAGCCGCGAGCAGCTGCGTTCCGCGCCAGCGCCCTCCATCGAGGAGCATCTGAAGGAATGCCGACGTGTCTCGCGCAGTGGCCACCACATTGGCGCTCGGGAGAACGGCCTGAAGAAATGCCGGTGTGTTGCTCAAGCGGATCGCTTCAGCCGACGACACTCCCACCGTGCGCCGAAAGATGCCTTCCATCACTGGAACGTTCTGCAGTCCAGCTGGGGCATGCAGGGCAACGCGCTTCAGGTCGACCTCTCTGACTCCATAGTTGAACTGGGCGAGCCCCATCGGCCCCTCGATGAGTTCGTGGGCAAGGCTGCGCAGGTCTCGATCGGTTCGGTGGCGCACCACCTCTGAAAGGATCGCCCATGCCGACATCGGATGGTAGGCCACGGCCGTCCCCGGTGCGGTCTTCAGCGGCATTTCTGCGAGTCGCGCCACCACGCCAGGGATGTCGGAGAGCGCCTGCTCCGGCGCCAGATCGGAGGGCATGTCTGGACAGCCGGCCGTGTGGTGCAACAAGTGATGGAGGCGAATGTGTTGCCGAATGCCGCGTCCGAACGCAGGGAGGGTGTCGGCCACCCGCTCGTCGAGCGAGAGGCGACCCCGTTCCACCAAGCCCTGCACCACCGCGGCCGTGAGGATCTTCGACGCACTGAACAGGTTGAAGAGGGTCTCGGGGGTGGCCCGGTTGGCTCCGATCGGCGGTTTTGCGGGATCCACCGCTCCCACAACCCGATCGAGCACCACTTCGCCACAGTGTCGAATGCACAAAGCCTGGGCGGGCTGCTCGCCCATGGCATGGATGCGCACGACATCCGACCAGAGGTCATCGACGGGCAGCTCGGTGGGTGCTTCCGCTCCCCTCGCCCAGAGCTCACGCGGCGCAGACTCAGGCGCCATGGGCAGTCCGGGGCGATGGCGCTGCCCTCAACACCCCGTCCACAAAAGTCTGCATGCGGTCGCCGAAGTGGCTCAAGTCGTCGAGGTACGGAGAGTGCCCAAAGCCGGGCAGCGCCTCAAACCGTCCATGCGGCGGCAGGTTGGTGCTGAAAAAGCGACGACTGGTGCGGGGGAGCACTTCGTCTTGATCGCCCCACATCACCAGTGTGGGGGCCTGCAGGCCTCGCACCTCGCTCGGGCGGAGCAACACCTCAGGCGTGACATTATCGAGGAGACTCTTCGGACCCGGCCGCCCCATGCGCACCCGCACCCCCCGTGCCATCCAAGCCATCCCCGCTTGCGGCGCGCCCAGAAATCTTCGGGTGAAGGCCATCGCCGCATCCCCGCTAGACAAGTCGAAGCTCTGCTTGAGCGTATGCAGCTCCGGCCAGTCCATCGGAGCGCCTCCGGGCGACGCCAGGATCAATGCCAGCACGTGCTCCGGCCGCAGGCGCGCATATCGAATCGCCGCGATGCCTCCGAGCGAGTTGCCGAACACAATCACCGGTTCGTCGACCACGGCATCCATCATCTCCAGCAAGGCGGTGGTCATACGGTCTGCGGTCAGCGGAACCTTCGGCGTGCTCGAATAGCCGTGCCCCGGCAAGTCCGGCGCGATGAGCTTGGAATGCCGCCGTCGAAGCCAGCGCATCAGCGGCCCGTAGTCCACCGCGCAGGATGCGAGGCCGTGGATCAGCACAATCGGCGGGCGCGGTCCGGTGCCCTGCCACTCGAGGATGTGGAGCCTTCCAAGGCTGGTCTGGATCAGACGACTGCGTGCGCCAAGCAGCCGCAAGGAGCGCAGCCGCAACATGTCGACGGTATCCATCCAAGTCGCCAACCCGCCGACTCCACAACCAGTTCTCGTGCAGTCTACCGCGGATGCCTGGTCGGATGTGAGCGGCGCGTAGATCCCCGCCGCTCTCCACCACCTACTTCGGCTCCGTCTGTCCCATCGCTTCCCCACGCAGTCGCTCCCGCACACCGCCCCCCGCGCTCCCGGCCCACGCCTCCCGAAGGCCCGGGTTCGACCCGTCCATCTTCCAGATGTGCCCGTCGAGCAGGTAGTGCACCACCTGCGGAACACTCAAGGTGCCGAGCACCATCGCGGTCGCGGCCGGTCCGAGCTCAATCCCCCAAGAACCGAACAAGGTGGGATGGTCAAACCACAGCAGCCGGTCCCACATCCATTCTTCGGCAAAGGCCATCAACAATAGCGGCACACCGAACACAGCCAGCCCCCGACGGGTGAAGGGAAGGCCTCCCAGCGCGGTCTGCACCCCTCGGCGCTGCATCTGTCTCCCGGTCCACCACACGAGCGCCAAGTAGGGAACTCCGTGGTGCACCACATTCGGTAGGGAAAAGGCGGCGTCTCCATGCACCCCAACGATGCCCAGCCCCCACACCAACGCCGTGACCAACAGCCACAGATCCCGTCCCGGACTCCAGCGACCAGACCGAGCCCTGTAGTACAGGTGCAGCCCCACCACCCCTACCGCCACCGGAAGAAGGGCCCATGTCACCCACGGAGGCAGCCCTGGGATGAAGTCGGAGTCTGTGAACCAAGTGAACGGTTGTGGCAGATGGGTATGCCACCACAACACCGGCCAGCCGCTGAGCGCAAAGTGTGCCCAGCGCTCTACCCGTGCCGCCCGCGACCGATTCGAGAGCCCCTCGCGCAGTCGATACAGCGAGGCGATGCCTGCTTGCTGCCGAATGAAGTGGTAGACCGCAAGATAGGCCATGACCGTCCAGAACCAACCGGGAAGGGCGGCCGCGAGTCCCACCAGTCCCAGCCAGACACCGAGCGGCATCCCCAGGTACAGGCCCGGCCGACGGAAGACTTCGCCCGGATGCGCATAGGTTCGCCACAGCGACCCGTAGACATGCGCCACGTCGATGCCGAGCACCACGAGCAGCCACGCCCCTGGCGGAAGCTGCAGGTCGGGCGGAAGAAGGACTGCGATGCCCACCGCCAATCCTGCAGGCACCACCAGCAACCCCACATCGAGACGACGCGAAAACAGCCAGGGAGAACCCGAGGACTCGGACAGACACGATGGGGCTGTGTTCACGCGCACCAACGACTCGCAGGGACTCTCGTACTTCCGATGAAGCACCTCTCCAGCCTACCCCCTGTCGCACGCCTGTGAGTCTATGGATTTTCGGGCGCAGAGGCCCCCCAGTCGAACAACCGGCCCGAAACCCACACACTGCCACCATCACGGCCCCGAGCCACCTAGAGCCCGCTGCCGTGTGCGCCACACCGTGCGCACACAGCGAGAACCCGACGCCGTTGCGGAAGGGGCTCGGCGACAACAGGACCGCCCGCCGGGTTTTGTGACCCCACACTGCAGAACGGGATGGCTCGCACGTGCAGAAGCATCATTCCCTCTGCGGACCCCGAAGCCACGAGGTCATCCTCCGTCCGCTGACGCATTCCGAAGCTCGGCCACTTCGTCGGCCACCCGCACTCCATGCCAGAGCGCTTCCTCGAACAAGCTCATTCCCGAGAGATCGGTGTGCGCCCGACGCACCCGTCCAACAGGCTCTGCAAGACCGGCCAAGAGCGCCCCAGAGTGCAGTCCCACCGAGGGCCTGGTGGTGCCATGCCCCCAGTGCCAGACATCCAGCCGTTGCACCCGCGCCCGCAGGTCGGGATGGGCAGGCGCGAGCGCCGACAGCACCCGGTCGGCTTCCATCTCCCAGCTGGCAGTGAGCAGCTCGGCACGCCCCTCGGGCGAGTCGCCAGTGAGCGGTTCATACCAGGTGAGGGCAGACGGCCCCCCATACCGACCCTGCTGATGGGCATTGGTGATGTAGCCGAGGTCGGGCGTGCCGTAGCGCACATTGTCCCACGCCTGGGTCGCTCCCACACTCTCCAACGGTCGGTCGCAGTGCAACACCGCCACCCGCCAAGGCGCCGCCGTGGGCACCGCACGCTCTTCCGACAGCAGCCGACTCGAAATCGCAGACGGTACCGCCAGGATGATTTGCTCTGCCTGCATCTCGTATTGACTGCCGTCTCCGAATCGCTCCACATGCAGTCTGCCCTCTTCCGGCTCTACAGCGCGAACCAGGCTGCCGCGCTCCACTCGAACCGCTCCCTCGACCAGGGCCTCCAGCCGCTCGATCAGCCAGCCGTTGCCCGCGGGCCAGGTGAGTACATGGGTGCCGAGATCCCGTGCATCGAAGGGGTCGGGACGCCGGGCGCAGTGATAGTGCAGCCCGGCCCAGGCGCTGGTCTCGGAGAGTGAGGTGCCGTAGTCGTCGCGTGTGGCGTATTCGAGAAGCCACCGCAAGAGTGGACTCGAAAAGCCCTGCTCGTCGATCCAGTCGGCGAATGATCGATCGGCGAGCGCGCGAATGGCCGGGTCGTGTGAGGCAAAGGCCACGGGAATCGAAAACGCCGGCCGCCCATCGGAGCCCACCTTTGCCGTCCAGTGCTCCACCAGCGCTTCCCACGCACGCTTCTGGGCACGGTCTTCGCGACTCGCAATCTTGTCTGGCCACAGGCCATCCACCCACTCGCCTGCCACATGCAGTCGCTCCTGCGGAGCGAGGCAGAGGTGACCCGGCGCATACCGAGGCCGCCCAGAAGCCGGGTCGAAGCCCTCGATCACGCCGAGCTCAGCGAGGAGTTCCCGAGTGGGTGCGTTCTCCGCGTTTGGGAGGGTGAGATAGTGCGCCCCGAGGGCGTAGCGCTGCCCCTTCGTCACGGTCACGTCGGACACGCCGGCTTGCGCGGTACCGCCCAGTTGGTCATCGAGCTCAAGCAGCACAATGTCGCGAACCCCGCGCTTGAGAAGACGCCAACAAGCCCCCAGACCGGCCACCCCTCCCCCGACCACCACCACCTGCGCCCGCGTCTTCGGTGGGCGATCCGACCAGCCGCCCCCAGCCGGGGCCCACAGTCGATGGCCCCGCTCCGCTCGGTGCCGCCCCAGGATCTGCCCTTCGAGCGTATGGTCTGGCGGTCGACTGCAGGACGCATCCAGTCCGGCCATCACACCGCCCGACAGAGCCCCCCCAAGAAACCGTCGTCGCGGCACCTTCATCGCTTCAGCATGTCCCGCCAGTCCTCTTCATAGAGCCGAACCAGCGCCTGGTTGTCGAGTCGGTTGATCGGCCCGTCATCGACCCGCATGTCGGGCGGAAAGTGGAACAGGCCATCCAGGGTGGGCTGGTCCAGGAACCGCAGCCCTGTGGGCAGCGTGGCAAACGCCACGTCCGACTGTCGAGAGGCCAACACGAATCCCCACTCCCCAAAGCTCGGGATGTAGGCATGGTAGGGCCTGACAGCAAACCCTGCGTGGCGGACCGTGCGCGTGATGCACCAAAATGCCGACGGTGAGTACATCGGCGAGGTGGACTGCACCGCAGCGACCCCGTAGGGTGCGAGGCTGTCGAGCAGCATCCGGTAGAACCGGGCCGTATAGAGCTTTCCGAGGCTGTAGTTGTTGGGATCGGGAAAGTCGACGATGGCCACGTCGAAGGGCACGCGTTCTTCCCGCTCGCCGGCCAGCCAAGTAAAGGCATCCGCGTTGACCACCTCGACCCGTGGATCGGAGAGCGCCGACTCATTGAGCACCGACAGCTCCGGCCGGTCCCGAAACAGCCGGGTCATGGCAGGGTCGAGATCTACGAGAACCACAGACTCGACCGTGTCGTGCCGCAGCACCTCTCGCACGGCGAGACCGTCTCCACCGCCGAGCACCAGAATCCGCGCCGGACGGTCGACCGACACCATGGCTGGATGCACGAGCGCCTCGTGATAGCGGTATTCATCGACCGTGCTGAACTGCAGGGCTCCGTTGATGAACAGGCGGGTATCCCCACCACGATGGGTCACCGCGAGACGCTGGTAGGGAGAGACTTCGCGGAACACCACGGGGTCAGCGAACAGCGTGGCCTGCAGCTGCTTTTCTGCGTTTCCAGCAAAGAACAGTCCAGCGGTCAACACCGCCATCGCTCCACCCGCCATCAACCGCAGCCGAAGCTTCACGGGCGCAGCAGCCCGGAACACAAAGGTGGTGCCGAAGGCGACCGCCGCATTGAGTAGGCCCAGCGCCAAAGAGGTTCGGAAGAGACCGAGTCTGGGTACGAGCAGCAGCGGGAAGGCCAAAGAGGCCGCCAGAGCGCCGATGTAGTCTAAGAACAACACGCGGGCGACGAGCTCCTTGAGGGAGGTCTCCCGCTCCAGGATGCGAATCAGCAGGGGCAGCTCGAGCCCAACGAGCGTACCGATGGCAAACACCTGAATGAACAGCAGCGCCTTAAAGCCGGGACTGTAGACGAAGCCGGCAAACAGAATCGGCGCTTCGAGTCCCCCGATGAGCGCCACTGCCACCTCGATTTCCACGAACCGAGCCAACAGACCCCGATCGAGAAAGCGTGACAGGTACGAGCCCACGCCCATCGCGCTCAGGTACGTGCCGATGACCAGGGAAAACCAGGTGACAGAGTCGCCGAGCAGGTACGAGGCCATCGCACCCGCCACCAGCTCGTACACGAGGCCGCAGGTGGCGATGAAGAAAGCGGAGAGGAAGAGCACCCGACGAAAGCCCGCCGGCGCTGGTCGGCTGTGCATGAACGCTGCCGGGATGCGGGCTCAGCCACCCACGAGGGCAGCAGCAATGATGATGGCCAGTCCAATAAAGACGCTGCCCATCAAGATACCGAGCGAGATGTTCTGGTCTTCCTCGATTTCCTTCTTCACCGAGAATGGCGCAATCTGGACCATCAAGAAGAATGCGGCAGCAAACACCGCGATGCCCACCACGGAGTAGACAATCGTGGCGAGCAAAACATTGGGGTCGAGGATCTGGTCCATCGGGGACTCCACACAGAGGACACGGTCGGTACTACTTTCCGGCGCTGTAGCCGCCCGATGAAGACACGGGCGTGTGGTAACCGGAGTAGGTGCCGTAGACAGGACGATAGGAACTGGGGTTGTTGCGCACGCTGACGGGGACGGTCTCGGAGCGACCAGTGGTAATGCCCACCCCGGTGACCGTGGAGAGCAAGGACCCGGCCAGGATGAACACGCCGATGATGGTCATGAAGACGACGATTTTCATGGGAATCCCTTGCGATAGGCGACGGGCCTCATCCGGCGTGGTCACTCTCGGACCACCGCCGAGACTCGAACGATGCCCGTGCGAGCGTGAGCACGATGGGGATCAGGAACGGAAAGAAGAATGCGAAGCAGGGGAAGCCGCTGATGGGATCGAGAACAATCTTCACATTGAGCTTGTCTTGGGCAGCCGATGGCGCGGGACGAGCGATTTCCACCCGCGCCACGTAGGCACCGGGGTCTGCGAAGTAAATCGACCCACTTGCGGCGTTCTGCGAGGTGGTGTTGAGCGGGAGATAGACCTGCCCATTGTCCTGGTTGATCAAGGCCACATGAACTTGTCCGGCAGAGCGCAGCATCGTGGTGGAGCTGCGCACACCGAGGTGGTTGCGGAAACCCGCGTCGACCGCAAACGGCTCGGACACCCAGACATCGGAGACCGCACCCGTGCTCGTGTAGCTCGAGTCGAGGACTGTTTCGTTCCGCGCCAGAAAGATTCCGAGGAGCAAAACCACCAGGGAGCCCACCCAAAGAGACCCTGCCGAGAGGATCGCGGCCAGCCAGATGGACCGCTTGCTGTACGGATTGGGCTGGTTGGCCGCGACGCCCCATGGCGACCGCACTGAGACACCGAAAGCATCCTCTACAGCTTCCTTTGAGAGGTAGGTAGACCGTGACCAGGCCACCTCGTGCCGATCCCCTTCCCGAGAGAGCATGTGCGGTGGACTGACGTAGTCGTGGGTGTCGACGGAATCGCCGACCTTGACCTCCCAGTCGAGCTCACCCAAAACGTTTCGCACAACGGCCTTGCCACCAGAGAAGTGCCGGTAGACCTCAGACCCGAGCCGCTGGCGCGCCCAGGCGGAGGTGCCCTGGCTTGTTGGAACTCCGCCCAGCCGATCGGCGAGATTCCAGTGTCCTCGCTGATCTTCCATCAGAAATCGGCTGCCACGATACGGATTGTGGAGAAAGTACTCGACCCAGGGGTAGTCGATGCCATCGGCCCGCACGGCACGCTTCATCGCTCCGATGATCTCCCACTCCACGTCGTCGATCCGACCACGCTTGCCGAGCGGCAGCCGAGGCTTCCAGACCTGGCCCCGGTGGGCGCGAAGCACGCGAGCGGTGTTTTCGTCACCCACTTCCTCGATGGAGAGCTCCGAGCCGCAGTATTCGCACACCAACTGCACCGTGGTGCCGGGCGCCCGCAGCGGCAAGGAACCGCCGCAGTTCGGACAGTCGAGTCCCCGGCGGAGCTGAACTTCCGGCCCTTGCATCGACACGAGCGTCGGGTCCGACCACCCGGCAAACGCGCGCAGTCCCTCCATCTTGAGGGACTCCAAGGTGACGATGCGCCCCGGCCAGAACTCGGGAGGTGAGTCAGCGTAGTCGATGGTGCCCGTCGCGCGTCCGTCTGAGCGTCGAAGGTCGGCGTACGGGCGCATCAAGCCATCACTCACCGCGAAGGGAAGCTCTCCTTCCGCCGCCACGACAGCCGCTTCAGCGCGCTCAATGACAATGTACCGATCGTCACCGATCTCAATCGCCTCGCCGAGGTGTAGCGATGCATAGGACGGCAGGACCGCCCCCGCGTGTGCACCACCAAAAATCTGCAGGAAACCGTTGCCTTCGGAGAGCCAGCCGGTCGTGCGGTCATCGAACACGATGTACCACTCGTTCCATCGCACACCGGGGCGTGACCGCCGCAGCACCCCGGCCACCTGGAAGGGGCGGTCGCCCAATACACCGGAAGCCCCCACCTGAATCGGCGACAAGTCGCGCGAAAAGGCGCTGACTTTTCCCCAGACCACCAGTTCGTCGATGCCGTCTCGAATCACCGTGCTCTGGCAGCTTCCGCAAACCGCAGCAGCCGACGCGGCATGCTGGAAGAGCACAGGCGCTCCGCAGCTCGGACATTCAGCAGACAGCATCGAAGCTCCGCCTACTCGACCAAGATGGGCGGAACCGCTGCAGTGAGACCCGGCAAGATGACGTCCCAGTTCTCTGTGAGGCCGTCGGCAGAACCTTCGATGACGAACAGACCCCCCTCCGGCGGCGCTCGCACGCCCACGACATCGAGGTGGCCGTCTCCATTGTAGTCATACGCTGTACCGTGAATCCACTCCGGAACATCGCTCAAGGGGATCCCGGTCCCGAACCCAAACGCACCCTCAGACTGCAGGTGACACACCGTCGGACGGTCGATGTTGGGATCGTTGTCGTGGCCAGGCGCAACCAGATCAACTCGGTCGTCGGCATCATCGAACGGCGCCACAATCGGAAACATTCCTCCCCGAGAGGTGAGGTCGAGCTCGTCGCGTGTGACAAGGAATCCGCCTTGATTTTCGACCACTTGCAGGACGGTCTGCCATGTGTCGGTCACCACGCCCGTCAGGCCGGTATCCAGGCCTGTTCCGAACAGGAGATCTTGATCGCCATCGCCATCCAGATCCACAATTTGCACCGTGTGGGCGAGCTCAAGTGCGAGGGGGTCGCCACCGCTCAGAGAGCCATCGGCATTCACCCGGATCACCACAGGCGAGCCCCACAGGAGGTCATCCGCTCCGGCGCCGCCGTACCCCTGCACCACCACCAAGGCCGGGCTGGTGCCGTCCGACCCGGCTACTTCGCCGAAGGCGATGTCGGAGCACGAGTCCACGTCGAGGTCCGTCACTGAAAGGGCCGGGTCCAGACCAGCGGCACTGCCATAGGCCACGAAAACACCGCCGCCCCAAGGGAGGACCGTGTCGCGCTCGGGCCCGTGACACACCACAAGGTCGTCGAAGCCGTCGCTGTTGATGTCTTCGACCAACGTCTTGTGCACGATTTCCGTGTCGTACCCGAGATCGGCAGACAGGAGGGACGCGCCGTCCACCACCGTAGTGGATGCATTCATGAACACCGAGGTGCCGTCGACCTGGTACTCGGGGGATTTTGGACCACCCAACACAAGGTCCAGGTCTCCATTCCCGTCGAAATCTCCGACCGCCACACTGGTGGCTCCGCGTGCGCGTAGCTGCACGACGCTCGCTTCGGCCCCCGGGTAGTCCACGTGCTCGGGATTGAAGGGTCCAAGGTGTACCTCGGCATACACGACATCACGCTCGCCATCCCGACCGTCTCCCACCGCGCGAATGATGTCTTTGTAGCCATCCCCATCCACATCACCCACCCAGATCCCGGTGGTGGCCCCATCGGCACCGATCTCGAAGGCCGTCTCGTCGCTGGAACGCAACACTGCGAGCCGACCGACGTTGCCTTCTTCTTCGCCGTCAAACCAAGGCAACACCCACGAATCGCTCCATCCCAGGGCACCATCCGGGCGACCATCACAGTCCAGATCTGTGCAGTCGTCTTCGCCGTCGCAGTCCTGATCGATTCCATCACGAGACACTTCAATCGTGCCCTCGCCCGGATTCACATAGGGATTGGTGTCGTCGCAGTCGTCACTGTTGTTGGTGAATCCAGCCGGGGGGCTGGGCTCACAGGACGCCAAGACCTCCTCGGCGGTGCCGTATCCATCGGCATCGGCATCCCGGAAATACACCTCGGTCGCATCCCCTTCGGACACGTCATCGACGACCGCGTTGCAGTCGTTGTCGAGGCCGTCGCAGACCTCCGCGGCGTCCGGCCCCACATCCGCTGAAAGATCGTCGCAGTCGTCGTAGTTCCGCACATAGCCGTCGGGGGGTTCGCACGAACGAAGAAGCTCGCTGCGGGGATCGCCGTAGCCGTCACCATCGCTGTCGGCCCAGTGCTCGAGCAACCCGTTGAGGACTTCCGCCGCAGGCGGAAGGTCGACCAGCTCATCGCAGTTGTTGTCGATGCCATCGCAGACCTCCACCTGACGAGGGCTGATCTCGGGATTGGTGTCGTCACAGTCTGCCGCCTGGCCATCGACCGAAAAGCGAGAGACCCCATCTCCATCCGCATCAAAGAACTCGTTGGAAAATTGCGACTCGTCGAGAGTGAAGCCGTTGCATCCTGCGACGCTCAAACCGCACAGGATCCCCATCACACGCCCGTTCGTCATTGGTTGCTCCCACCAAATGCGTAGCGCACACCGAGGAAGGTCCACGGAATCATTTGCCCATTGACGCTGCGCAGGCCCACATCCATACCAAAACCCACACGGCCGAGCGCCGGAGGCGTCAACACCCCACCCAGCAGAACTCCTGGACTGGCGACGCCCCCATCCACCACCGCGCTTTCCCAAACGTCGAGCTGCGCACACGCCGGCGCACTCGCTGGCAGGGTGTCTGGCGAAAAGGAGGTGTCGGCCTGGCAAGCGCTTTCGGGTTCGACGCCGGTAAAGGACGCCCAACCGCCGCCAAACTGACCGAGCACCCGCCCGTGAACAGTGCTGGAGCCAAACGCAAGGCCTGCAGCCGCACCTGCCATGTTCACCGCCGTCTGGGCACCACCACTTCCGTAGAGACCATCCCAGGCCAGCTCCGCCACAATCGCCACCGAGCCGACAGACCACATGCCGCCTCCAGCCACGCGGACCGATGCGCCCGTGCCGGCCGGGACATAGATTCCAGCGGTAGAGGACCGTGAAAGCCAAGTAGCGGAACCGCCGCCCACCGCGGTGTAGAAGCCGGAGGCGAGTCCGACAGCGGCCGGTTCTTTGGGCGGCTTCGCACGCTTTTCGCGTTCGGGTTTTGGCTCCGGTTTCGGCTTCGGCTTTTGCGCCGCGGCCTCTTTCTGCGGCGCCTCGGCAACCGGTTCAGCCACGATGGCTTCAGCGCGAACGACACCACCGGTATCAGCCACAATGAAGCTCGTAGCGCCGAGGGTATATTCACCCACTGGCAACAGCCCGTTAAAGCCCCCGGTCATGCGAATTTCCGCGTTGGCGTGGGAGATGGCGGCCCGTGCATCGGCGGCAAAGGGCGGGGGTACCATCACGAGCTGAGCATCCCGACGCACCCGGCTCGCTGCAGCCAGCTCAACCCGACCGTAGCGGTTGTCGATGTCTTCGAGAACACTTGTGAGGCGCGCTTGCTCCGCTAGTACTACCGCCGTCGACATCGCCAGGCGGTACCGGGCACGAGCTTCGCGCATTCGTCCAAGCTCTCGGGCAGCCTGTGCACCGAGCTCATGTTGTTCGGCCGAAAGATCAACGCCCTTCGACTCTAACCCGCGCAACCGCGCATAGCTGCTGTCCACGGCATCCCAGATGTTGCGCTGCGCAAACTTGCGCATTTCCTCGTCGAGTCGTACGGCCTCGGCCTCGGCGGCGGAGCTTGCGCGGGCTTGTGTCGCTCCAAGCCCAGCACCGATACCGTTCACCACCATCCAGCCCACGAACCAGAAGGCCCGCTGGGATGGTCGAGGCGACCACATGGGACGGAAGGAGGTCATGACGGCGACTCCGGTTGTCGTCGAGAGAGGCGCGATCTTCTCACAGACCCATCCTTATTGCGACCCATTGAACGGGAATTGGTCCAAGCAGTCCGTGTTGTGTCAAGAAGGGACACGCGGCGATCTGCTTTGGTTCGCCCATGGCTGTTCGGGCTACGCTCCCGCGCAAGGGTCACCCCACCACCAATGGTCGCTGGAGAGGGAATGGTGCTCACCGGAACCCGAGTCCTGTTGGTTGAACAGCGCTCCGACCTCCGCTCCGTATGGGGCGCTGCCCTGCTTGCCCTCGGCTCGGAAGTCGACGAGCGGGAGCGTTCGGGCGCGGGGCTAGAAGCGGTGCTGCTCGGTGCCGCCTCACCACGTTCCCATCACGTAGTCGTCCTCGGGCCGGGCGTGACTCCCCCGATGCGCGACGCCTTCCGGCACACGCTGGTGGGTGCACTGCGGCACTGTCAACTGGTCCTGGTCGATGCCGATTCCGCGGCACCGCCCCATCGCACAGCCCGTGGCATGCAAGTGGGTATCGACCATCCCGACGGCATCCAACGCGCGGTCTTGCTTGCGCTCGGCCGCGATGCCCCCGACGGGTCGAGCGAGACGTCACCCCGTGTGGCGATCCTGCTGGCCGAAGACAATCCCGTCAATCAAGAGGTCGCCGAGCTGGCGCTCCAGGCGGCCGGATTTACTGTGCACCCAGTGGTCAATGGCTTGGAAGCGGTCAACTCCGTAAAGCGGCGGACCTATGACGCCATCGTGATGGACATCCAGATGCCCACCATGGATGGACTCACCGCCACTCGCATGATCCGGTCCCTTCCGTCTCCCAAGGGCTCCATCCCCGTCGTGGCAATGACTGCCAATGTGCTCCCGAGTCATCGAGAAGCCGCTGCAGCCGCCGGGATGGATGGTTTTGTGGAAAAGCCAATCACACCCGACCACCTGATTTCCACCATTCGCACCGCCATGCAACGCGAGTCCGACTTTCGCACCAGCCCGGAGCGAGCCCATCCGCAGCCCGACATCATCGATCTCGATGTGCTCAACCAGCTCAAGGACACCTTCGGGCCCGCCCTGCGTCGCGTCCAAGCCACCTTGGCCACGGATGCCCCCCAGCGGGTGGACCGGATGGTGGCCGCAGTCCCGGTCTCCGACTTCGAGACGATCCGGCGAGAGGCGCACAGCCTGAAATCATCCACTGGCACCTTCGGACTGGTCCGCCTCGCCACCCTCGCCCGCGAGATCGAACAGGCCTGCACCGACGGGCACACCGACGATGCTCTGTCCGCGTTGCGCCTCCTGGTCGAGCACCTTCAGCCCGATCTGCGCCAGCTCGACCATCACATGCGCTGAACTGCGCCCGCCTGTACTCAGCGGAACGTCATCGACTCCAGCAGGATGGGTTGAGCCGGCATGTCGCTCGCATCACGGGGCACTCGGGCCATCGCGCGCACCGTGTCGAGCGAAGCTTCCGTACACTGGCCGAAGATGGTGTGCATCGCGTTCAGGTGCGGCGTGGGCACATCATTGATGAAGAACTGCGATCCGTTTGTATCGGGACCGGAGTTCGCCATGGCCAACCGACCAGGCTCGTCGAACCGCAGTGAGGGCACGATCTCATCCGCAAAGCGGTAGCCCGGATCGCCCGTTCCGTCTCCGTTTGCATCCCCGCCTTGAATCATGAATTCCGGAATCACGCGGTGAAAGACCGTGCCCGGGTACAGCCCGCCTTGTCCTGCCGCACCTGTGCGCGGATCGGTCCAGGCCTGCGTGCCGCGGGCCAGACCCACAAAGTTCCCCACCGTGACCGGTGCCTTGTCCCAGAACAGCTCACACTCGATCGGACCCGCTGATGTGGTGATCTCTACGAACAGCTTCTGGTCGTCTCCCACGCCAAGAAGCTCGGCCAGCGCGCCCACCGGATCATCTGCGGTCGCGAGCGCACCGGCATCCCCCAGAGGCCATCCCAGCCGAGACGCCTCTGCCACGTAGGGGCCAATCTCACCCGCGCGGTACAGCGCCCGTGCCAAGGTGTCGCCCACTTCCAGCCCACCGTCCCGGGCCGCCTTGAGCATCGGAACCGCCAGGAGACCGTCGCCTCGGGCCAGGTGGTAGGAGGCCAGCGAGAGACTCGCGCCGGGATGCCCCGGACTCCGCTGCACCACATCGCGGAACGCCCGTGCTGCCGACTCCTCGTCTCCGGAGGCCCGCTCTACCAGACCGTTGAGATACCGTGTCTCGACCTCGTCGGGCTGCAGCGGAATGGCCGACCGTACGAAGCCACGCGCCAGCCGGCCCAACCCCGCCGACAGGTACACCACACCGGCCGTATGCAACACACAGCCGTCCTCGGGCCAGTCTGAGGCGAGGCTGCGATAAATGGGACGCGCATCGAGCGGTCGCCCTTCGAGCAAGGCAAGCGCGCCCGCCAGTCCATCGACAGCAGGGTGGTCTCCCGTGGCAGTCTCAATGGCCGTACGGGCGGCAATCGGATCTCCTTCTCGCAAGGCTGCGAGGGCATTTCCGTAGGCTGCCTGATCAGGCCCCAGTCGACCCGCTGTCGGGATCTTTGACAAGCAGACCGCGGGGTATCCCGGCCGGCCGGCAAGCCAGGTGGCATCGCTCACACTAGCCTTGGGGCCTTCCTTCGGCCCACAGCCCATCCCGGTGAGCAGAGCGAGACAGACGATGGATGCGGTGCGAGCGGCAGTCACGAGGCGTCCTGTGGGCCCGAGGCCCAGCGTATGGGAACAGGCGTCTATCCAGTCCACCGTTCATCCGGGGCGCGACTTTGCAGCCTACCCCCCTTGTCGTCACCGAGATTCACCATTCGGCCCTGGACATCAAGTCGACCCAACATCGTGCCGTACACCAGAACACGCCGAAGACCTTGCGGGTCCGAACTGCGGAAGTTTCGCCATGCTCGACTCTGTACCCCTCATTCTCCGATACCTGGACACCGTGGGCAGCCCACCGGGCGGAGACACCAGCGATCCGCGGTGGAGACGTTCACTGGAAACGGCGATCGCCGCCGAGCCCATCCACGGTTCCCAGCCTCCCGATGAAGCCTTCGACCGCGAGACTCTCCATGCCGCCGTGGCGGCCATTGGCGAGGGTCTCATCACCCTCGACACCGCCGGATGCGTGACTGGCTTCAACCCCGCAGCCGCAAACCAGCTCGCTTGGAACGACGCGCATGTGGGACAGTCTTTTGCCGACCTGGTGGGGCGCGATCCCCAGAAGGTCCGAATCGAAGACGTGGTCTGCTCGGCCATTCACGACGGGCTCAGCCATCGAATCCACGAGTCGGTCTTCCACCGCTCCGATGGCCTCGCGATCCCGGTGGGCTTCCACATCAATCCGCTCGGACACGGGCCCGGAGGACCCTCCGGCGCGGTGGTTCTCTTCCGCGACATCGTGGCCCGGAAGCGCGAAGAAGCCTCGCTTCAGCAAGCGCGGCGGGATGCCGAGGAAGCCAGCCGGATGAAGTCCGCCTTTCTCGCCAACATGAGCCACGAGATCCGCACCCCGATGAACGCCGTGATCGGGATGGCGGGACTGATGCTCGATACCGAGCTCGACTCGGAACAGCGAGAGTGCGCCGAGATCATTCGCTCTTCCGGACAGCACCTGCTGGAGCTCCTCAACTCCATCCTCGACTTTTCCAAGATCGAGGCCGGCCATCTGATCCTCGAGCGGGTTCCACTGGATGTGACCGAGCTCGTTCATGGTGTCTTGGAACTGTTCGCCGAGCGTGCCAGTCGAATGGAGGTGGACCTGATCGCGCACGTTGGGCAAGACGTACCGACCAACCTCGTGGGCGATCCTGCGCGACTCCGACAGGTCCTGATCAACCTGGTCGGCAACGCGGTGAAGTTCACCTCCCGGGGCCACATCGTGGTCCGCGTCTTCCTCGCCGACGCGACCACAGACCATACGGTGATTCGATTCGAGGTCGATGACACCGGTGTGGGCATCCGAGAAGACAAGCTGTCGGGCCTATTCCAGCCGTTCACACAGGCCGACTCCAGCACCACCCGTCAGTTTGGTGGGACCGGACTGGGCCTCGCGATTTCGAGAGAACTCTGCGAGCTGATGGGGGGCGACATCGGGGTCTCGAGCGCCGTGGGGGACGGCAGCACCTTCTGGTTCACCGCGCAGCTGACCAGCGCCGAGCCAGAAGCTTCCCGTCCGCTGCCGCCCGCACAATTCGCCGGCCGGCGCGTGCTGGTCGTGGACGACGATCGAGCTGCCGCGGCGGCCTTGGTCGATGTGCTGACCCCGCTCGGAGCAGAGGTAGACGTGGTGCAAGACGGCGTGTCAGCACTCGTTTCCCTCAGCAGCGCATGCGACGCCGCGGCGCCCTACGACGCAGTGTTTCTCGATCAAGACTTGGAAGGATTGCGGGGAATCGACGTGGCACGGGCGGTGGCGACCAACCCGCGTCTCCAGCAAACGGGCCGCATCCTGATGACCCGACTCGGGACGAGCGCAAGCCATCCCGACCTCAGCACGGCACGACTCGCGGCGGTCCTGGGTCGACCCTCGCGCCCGGCGGCCACGCGAAGAGCCCTGGCCCGCGCATTGGCCGGAGACGACTTCGACGGTCTGTGTGTGCCCGAAGAGGCCACGACCGACGAGACCTCCACCGGCTTTTCCCGCAATGACCTCGCCCACCACCGCATCCTGGTGGCAGAGGACAATTCGGTAAACCAGGTCCTGGCTGCCCGCACCCTCGAGCGCCTCGGCTACCCTTACGAGATCGTCTCCAATGGACGAGAAGCCGTCGATGCATGGCGGACCGGCGAATTCTCCTTGATTCTCATGGACTGCATGATGCCCGTGATGGATGGCTTCGCTGCAGCCGAGGCGATCCGCGCGGAGGAAACCGACCCGCGCGCCCACACACCCATCATCGCCATGACCGCCGACGCCATGATGGGCACGCGGGAGCGATGCATGCGCGCAGGCATGGACGACTATCTCGCAAAGCCCGTCGAGCCCGGTCAGCTCGACCGCACTCTCCTCGGCTGGATCCACCAGCTGCGTGAGTACGACCAGGCCATTGAAGACGGAACCCTCCGCCACAAACCGGTGTCCACAATGATTCTCCGCCCCAACCTCCACTCGCGGCTGGTGTCGATGGGTGTCGAAGCAGAAGAGGACATCCAAGAGCTCGTCGCGATCTTCCTCGACGACACACAAACCCGCGTGAACCGCCTTCATCACGCCCTTCAAGACGGGGACCGGGAAGCCATTCAGCGCGTTTCCCATGCCCTCAAGTCGAGCAGCGCGTACCTGGGTGCCGACGAGCTCTGCCAGATCTGCTCGGACCTCGAAGAGGCCGGTCGAACCGGACAGCTCGATCTCGCGGATGACCTGATGGCGTCCCTCCCGATGGTGGTCCAACAACTTCGCGACGCCCTCCAGCGGGTCGGCGTGTTGCAGACCGCGTGAGTCGCACACAAAACCTTCCCTTCCCCCTCACGATTCACATCGAGCGATCCGATCCCCCGGATGCTGCCTCGGCCAGGAGTTCCCAATGAAGATTCTCGTTGCGGACGACGACCGGTTCTCCCGCCTCGTGCTCTCTCGAACCCTGCGTTTTTGGGGCTACGAGGTCGAGGAAGCTGCGGACGGCCGGGCCGCCGTCGAAGCACTGTCCCGCTCCGATGGTCCATGCCTGGGAATCATCGACTGGATGATGCCGCAGCTCGACGGCCCCGAAGTGTGCCGTCAGGTGCGCGCAGCCAACGCCGAGCCCTACCGCTACCTGATGCTGCTCACCTCGCGCAGTCGTCGAGAGGATCTTGTGGAGGGTCTGAACAGCGGCGCCGATGAATACCTCAGCAAGCCGTTTGATCCCCTGGAGCTCCAGGCCCGCCTTCGCATCGGCCGGCGCCTGCTCGACCTACAGAACCAGCTGATTGAAGCCCGCGATGCCCTGCACCGACAGGCCACTCGAGACGGCCTCACCGGCCTGTTGAACCGCACCGCCATCATCGACGCACTCCAGGAAGAACAAGCCCGCGCTTCGCGTCGCCTCTCGGGACTCGGGGTGCTCGTGGCAGACCTCGACCACTTCAAGCGCGTCAATGACACCTGGGGACACCTCGCGGGAGATGCCGTGCTGCGGGAGTCCGCCAGACGAATGGCCGATGTGCTTCGCCCCTACGATCGGATCGGTCGATATGGCGGAGAAGAATTCCTCATCGTGCTCCCAGACTGCACGCGGCAAGTCACCCTCGACGTGGGCGAGCGCATTCGCACGGCACTGTCGTCGGAACCGCTGCTCGCGGATGGTTCCGCCGTGTCGGTGACCGTGAGCATCGGCGCCTGCTGGGCCGATGGGAAACCCTTCGGCGACGAACTGGTACGAAACGCCGACGACGCACTGTATGTGGCAAAGAGATCCGGTCGCAATCGCGTCGTGATGGAAGCGGAAGCGCCGACCGAGTCGGTGCGCGTCGCGGGCTGACGCGCCGGTTTGTCAGTCGGCGACCGGCCGTCGGACGAGCATGAAGTAATGATCCAAGGGGGTCTCTCCCTTGTACGCTGCACCAATTGTGGCGGTCTCGCTCACCTTTCGCATGAAGTCCCGAGTGCCGTTGTAGACCAGCACTTGCAGGCCCTTTTGGTTCGGAACCACTTTGGGCCAGCTCGTGACTACAGGCCCATCCGGCACCTGAAAGTAGTCCACGACGATCGATCCACGGGTGCGCCATGCCGGATGGCCTTCCGTGGGCACGAGCACGAAGTAGCCGGGACCGATCAGCGGCCGACTCGCGCCTTCGTTGTACCCATAGAGACACCCCTCCGCCTCGGCAGGCCGACAAAATCGTTTCTGGAAGTGGCGGAACGCCCGCGGCAGCGGAAGCGTGTTCCGCCCTTCGTGAATGACCTCAACCAAAGGGTCCACCGACCCCGGTACGAAGTCGTCCAGGGTGAGCGGACCGTTGTCGGCTGCCTTGTCCCAGAGCCGTCGCTGCTGCGCCCGACCAAGCGTACGCGATTCCGCCACACGAGCGTCGTGCTCCAGTCCATCCAGGTAGTCCGCGATCTGTCGGTGGTTGCCGAATGGAGCAGCGATGAGGTCGGCAAGATTCACGGTGGCCTCCAGGCGCCCCTCCGCCCTAGCCCGTCCGCTCCATGCCGGCTCCTGGTGGATTCAAGGTCGCACCGTGGTGACCTCCTGCGACATCATTCCACACTGGTGATTGGCCAGCAGACACCACTCGTGGAGCTTCAGGTCGATCCCCATCGCCCGCAACCAGGATGCATTCAGGCGCAGCCGGCGCGGATCGGGGATGTAGGGGTCGCGCTCCCGCGCAGCATTGGCCAGCGCACTGGCCACATAAATCGCCGCAGCCGGCGTGAGTGACCCGTCGCGGGTGGGCGCGCCGGGCGTGTGATGGTGGGCGACCGCATTGACGATGTCGAGGGGGAGGCCCCAGAGGTTCAGGAGATAAGCACCCACCTCGGCATGAGTGATGCCCATGATGGCGCGCTCTGCCGCACACAAGTCGTTCGTGCGGGTGCGCTCTTCTTCCACCTGGCGGGCCATACGCGGCGCTCCATGGGCGATGACCAGCCGTCCCACCTCGTGCAGCAAGGCGGCGGAAGACACCACACGCGCCTGGTCTCGAGCCACGAGACGAGACGCGATTCGTGCAGTGAGGGTGGCATGGGCTTGCACTTCGTCGATGATCCGACTCGCCGGGCCGTGCCCGAAGGTGACGGCGAGCTCCGAGGACAACACGAGCTTTCGTGTGAGGTCGACCCCCAACCAGTTGAGCGCTTCCATCGACGTGCGGATCTTGCGCCGCACGCCAAAAAATGCCGAGTTGGCAACGTGGAGCAGTCGCGCAGCCATGGCTGGGTCTTGGTCGACCATGCGTGCAATCTGGTTCAGTCCTACTCGATGATCAGCCATCATCCGTGTGATCTCGGCATACAGCCGCGGCGCTGCGGGCAGGCGACGCAGCCCCCCAACCACGGCCGCAATCGCTGCATCGTCGAGCTGCTGAGAGAGCTCGATCGCCTGCTGAATGGTCTGTTCGAGCGCCGCGGGGGGACATGGCTTGTGGTGGAACCGATGGGTCACTGGCAGGGCGCGTAGCTGTGCATCGCGACTCATCTGGCCCGACAACACGATGCGGAAGGTCTGCGGATGTCGCTCTCGCACCAGCCCCAGGAGCGTGGCGCCGTCCATCCCAGGCATCCGCATGTCGCTGACCACGACATCAAATGCACCGGCCGCCACATGCTCCATCGCGCAGATACCGTCCGCGGCAAATCGACAGTCCCAGTCCGGGTGGCGTCGACTGAACCGCAACCGGAGGCTGTTCAAGATCATGGGTTCGTCATCGACGAACAAAATGCGCGGCATGGGGAACCCGGTTCGCTTCGCCGAAGGCGACCTTCGGCTGTGGTGCGTGTACACCGATGTAGAGGAAGTTCAGAAGATACTTAGAGGGGGAAACGGATGACGAAATACGGAACTTTAGGGGGGCCCTGGGGCACGGAACACCAGTCGTTCACACTGCCCGGACTTCTCGCAGGGACCGAACGCCGGTAAGGGACCCTCAGTTGGGTTTTGCTCAGGTCCGTTCTCCAGACGCCACCTGCAACCCTCAAGGTCCCATTTCTGGGGCGCGTTTCCTGTCAATAAAGGTTTCCCGATCCCCGCGAAGCCCTGGCATCGCCCTCGGATCCCCCACCCCACCGCCGTCTTCGGCTTCATGCCCGTTCCTCCGAATCCCCGGAAAGTCCGTGAATCTCACTGTTCTTCTGCTGTCTTCTGCCATGGCCGGGTCTGGCCCCTGGGCCATTTCCGAGGGCGACACCTCGGTCTACACGGGGGCTGAGAGTCAACGTCTCGAGCGCCTCACACAGTCTTCTGGTGCCCGTGCAGACGATGTGTTGGATGTCGATGATGGTCTGGAGACCACCGGATTCAAGGCCGTGGTGACGCACGGTGTTCGCGAAAACATCGAGGTTGAGCTCGACGTGGCATGGCTTCGAGCCGAGGCCAACCGACCGGGCGGTCCGCTCTGTGCGGCACTCGGACCCGATACATGCAAGACCACTACGGGCTTTGCACCCCTCGGACTCCGTGCCAAGTGGCAGCTGCTCGACGAGCTCACAGGGGCGCCCATGAGCATGGCAGTCGGTGCCGCCGCTCGCCTGGGGCAATGGACGGGTCCCACGCGCGACCGCACCACGAACCTCGGCGAAGGCACCACGGATTTCGGCCCCACCCTCGCCATCGGACGTTCTGGAGGACTGGGCCAAGGGTTCTGGAGCGCGCATGTGGATGGCCGCTGGCTTGTGCGCCAGTCCAATGTTGCAGGAGCCAGCCCGCCGATCCCAGGCAGCGAGTATTCCGTTGATCTGGAAGTTCTCGGTGGCACTCGTGCGTGGTGGAGCGTGGGACCGACTGTGTCGTACTGGGAGCGTCCGCAAGGGATCGACCTCGAAGACCTCCTCGCATCTCCCAGACTCGCCACGGATATCGATCGGTTTGCGCGTCTCCGCGCCCGCTCCGTACGCGTGGGGGGTAAGCTACTCGTCCGCAGCTCCGAACGCACCACGCTGGTCCTCGGTGGCTGGGGCACCACGGCTGCGGTGAACAATCCTCTAGTGGTCGGCCTGAGTGCCGGCGTAAGTTTCTATCCTCGGCCTGCGGAATCCGGAGCGAACTGAGTCGTGATCGAACCAGGCGAAACCATCGACAAATACCTCGTCGAGGCCATGGTGGGCGAAGGGGGGCTCGCGCGGGTGTACCGCGTTCGCCACACCACCCTCGGAACAGTCCATGCACTCAAGCTCCTCGCCATTCGCGGGGGCGCAGTGCATCGAAGGCTCGTGCGCGAAGGACGCATCCAGGCCACTCTCGACCATCCTCACGTGGTCTCGGTCACCGATGTCATTGAGCACAAGGGGCATCCCGGACTGGTGATGGAATACATCGAGGGCCTATCGCTCGACCATGCCCTCCAGGCCAGCGGTGCGCTCTCGATCGACGTCACACTCTCCCTGTCGGCCCAGCTGTTCGGTGCCATCGCAGCCGCCCACGCACGGTCGGTGCTGCACCGGGACCTCAAGCCCGCCAATGTCATGCTCGAGCCCGTCTCCGGCGGCGTGCGGGCCATGGTCACCGACTTCGGCATCGCGCGCCTCATGGCCGACACCGGCGGAGATACCCTTCAGGGCGACTTCCTGGGCACGCCTGGGTACATGGCTCCGGAGCAGGTGTCTGACCCCACAGCCATTGACGTACGCGCCGACGTCTACAGCCTCGGCGCGTTGCTCTACTGCATGGTCTGCGGGCGTCCTCCCTTCCTTCCGTCGGCCTCCCTTGTGGAGACCCTCCAGGCCGCATCGGCCTCGAACTTCCCACCGGTGCACGCGAGTCGCCCCGACTGCCCCGCTCCGATCGCCTCCACGATTGAGGCCGCACTCGCTGCCGACCCCAATGAACGGCCTGCGACCGTCGAGGCATTCGCGGCGCGCCTGTTCACCGAGCATCCCGACCTGATGGAGGTCGTGAATGGAAAGGCGGGGGTCGCGAACATCACCTTGCAAGGGGCGCGATGGGCCAACCGCAGCGATTCCGCCCACCCGATCACAAGCGCACCACTCACCGGTCATCCAGTCGGCGGAAGCCACTTCACGGCCGTTCCCGAGACCTTTGACACCGGCGCGCACACCTCGGACCCCTCCGGCCACCGGGAGTCCCCCCCCGCCACCACAGCCCCCGAGCCGGAAGACAGTGAGACTGCGGCCATCCACGCGGCGCTGTCCGAAAACACCCAGGATGTGATCCGCGCCGCAAATCAGACCACACGATGGCCGTGGGCGGTCGCCGGTGTGGTGGCGGTGTTGGCGGG
>CAJWOS010000002.1 GCA_913044235.1 uncultured Pseudomonadota bacterium | reverse complement strand
CGATGTGGCGGCGCGCCGACGTGACCAGCCGTTCGCGGAGCGCGTCGTTGCCGATTAGCTGCTGCGCGAGGTCGACGAGGCCCCTGAAGATGCGCTGCTATTGCTGTCCAGCCTTTGTCGAGGCGAGAATCGGATTGCCATTCTCGGAGCGGTCTCCTCGGACTCAGATGCGGTCCGCGCGAGGATTTCAAGCGCCTTTGTCGCGCCCCGATTCGTGCGTCTCGAGCCCATGAACTACGCCGATTGTTACCGGTTGGTCGGATCAATCCTTGGGTTGCGTTCGCCGCCTCCGAGACTGGTGGGGCGTCTGTTCGAGGCGACCGGTGGGCGCTCCGAGTTTCTGCTGGAAGTGGTGCGCGGGATGCTCACCGAGGGGCTCGCCAAGGCCGACGACGGGTCGGCTGCAGTGGACCTTTCGGGCGGTCGAGTGCCGCTTCCCGCTTCCGTGGCAGAACCACTGTCATGTCAGCTGCGAACGTTGCCGCAGACCGAGGTTCGGGTGCTGGAGGTCTTGTCTCTCGCGGGTGCTCCGCTCCGCGCGCAGGGGGTCGCGGACGCCATCCGGGAAGGCTCTGTGCAAGTCCTTCACGCGCTGGCCAACCTGGCTCGGCTGGGGCTGGTTTCCGAACTCGCCGAAGGAGCCGCGTGGAGTCTTTCCTTCGAGCTACTGGGCGAGGTGGTGCAGAAGGAGATGCCTTCGGCACGCCGTGATGCAGTGGTGCAACAGCTTGCAGGTACCATTCTCCACAGTGCTCCGAGTCCTGGCAGCGTGCGCCTCTTTCTCCAAGCCGAACGCCTTGCGGAGGCATCGAGGTCGGCTGTGTTGTGGGGGCAATCGGAGCTTGAGCGAGGGCATCCGGATGTGGTGGCACCGGTGGTCGGGCGGGTGGTCCATGCCTGGAAGAGCGTGGACAGTCCGCAGGGGTGCCCCGGCCCGTTGTTGATGCTGCAGGCTGCTGCGTGGTTGGAGCTGGAGCCGGGTAGTCACCGTGCGGCTGGTGTGTTGGATGCAATTCGCCATCGCTCCGATGTCCCGCAGGCTGCGAGTGCCTTGCTACTCGCCCGCCATCTTCGGTGGCGTCCGGCCCCCAATCGTGCCGACCAACAGTTCGAGGAAGCGGCCGAGCTGGCTCGTGCGGTGGACGACACGCACACACTAGTGGGCGTGGCTTGCGAACAAGCGGAGCAACTTGTGGCCAGTGGCCGCTTTGTTGGGGCAAGACGCTTGCTTGACGCGGTGGATACGAGTGTGCGCCGAGTACAGAAGTCCAGTCTTGGCTTGCGGGTCGGACTGCTCCGTGCGGAGTCATTTCTGGCGGCGGGTGATGCTGACCGGGCCCACGAAATCCTCCGTGGATTCCCTCCGAATGCCCGCTGGCTGGGGCCTCGAGAGCAGGGATTGCTCGCCGTAGCACAAGCTGCGGTGGCTGGATCTCAGGGCCAGTGGACCCAGGTCCTCACCGATATTTTGGCACCGGCTCTGGCCCGGGCCCGCCGACTTGGCGATCCGGTCTGCCATGCGCTGCTGCTCGCAAAAGCCACGGCTGCACGGATGGCGCTGTACCAGCTGGGCGAAGCTCGGGAGCTGCTCGAAGAGAGCCGGCTGGCCGGTATGCGAGGCTTGCCCTGGTTTCGGGTGAAGCGTGCGATCTATGATGGCGTTTTGTTGGAACAGTCGGGAGCGATCTCCAGGGCCGTCAAAACGCTCCGAGATGCGGCCGAAATTGCGGGGCGATTTGCACTAAGGATAGACGAAGCTCGCAGTCGGGCGCATCTTGGACGCGCGCTTCTTCGCGAGGGTCGCCTCGATGAAGGGCTACGCGCACTCGATGCCGCGGCCATCATTGGCGCCGATCTTGAATCTGGTCCGCATCACGAAGAAATTAAAGTGTGTCGCATTGAAGCCTTGTTGAAGTCCGATGCACCACCCAATGCTCTGCGGAGGGCGGCCGCCGCGGATGCCCGCGCACTCTGCTGCTCCGATCGGTCGCCGGTGCGGGTCCGGGCCAGTGTAGCGCTGCTGGAGTCTGGAGTGCTGTCGTCGCAGGAGGTGGCTGGAGTCGTAACGACCAGTCTCGATGCTTTGGATTTGCTTGAACGTTTATTGGACGGAGAAGCGAGGGCGGCGTTTCGGGTGCACCCCTGGCGCGTGGCGACGGAGCGTGCAGCCCAGGGGTCGCCAACGGACCCCACAAAGTCTTGACTTCGAACGCTCATCGGACGGACGGGGGTGGCACAATAAGGGGAATGGACGTGGGATGATTGATGTTTGCTACGTTTGGTACGCTATGCCAATCACTCACCGATAGCGTCGTGGCAGTCAGGAGGGAAGCCGGTTTGGTTGGGCGTTCCGTTTCGTATTTGTGCGCTGTTGACATGGTTAGTTGTCTGGCCTATTTGGGTATGCGCGCGCCGAACGATATCTCCATGAAAGGAGAATCTGCGGCAGTGGCCCACCAGTGTCGAGTCCATGTCTCTTTTTGTCTGCCGATGTGTTCAGCCCGATAAGAACTGCGACGAGGTCAGCTATAGTGTGGGGTCGTATCGCGTCTTTAGTCGGCGACTTGGTGCCCGTAGCGTGGGCGAAGAAGCCGTCACACATCCCAAAACAACATACGCGCCCAAGGCGCGATGAATTTTGGCCGCGGTGAACGCCGGCCAACTGGAGCTGCCAGGATGCCCCGAAAGCGCAAGTCGTACCCCGAGTTGGAAGCGCTCCGTCATCTTTTGGGAAAGGTCCCCGACCACGAGGTTGCCGCGCGTGCCGGAACCAGTGCGTCGATCGTCGGGCGATATCGTCGCTCCTTGAAGGTCGACGCTTACGATGGCTACAAGTTCGGTAACGACACCAGTGACGACGACTCCACTGCGGCAGTCGCGGATTCAGTCGCCGAAGAGACCCAGCCGGCTGCTGCTGCGTCCGTGGCAGGAAGCGCCAAAGCAACGGGAACGGCTCGAGGCGGAGCGTCCACGGCCGGGCGTCGGTCCAAGATTGCGCCTTTCAGTGACCAGGTCGGGCAGATTTCCGACAAAGAGGTCGCTGGCCTCGCGGGCGTATCGACCGAGGCCGTGCGCATGTACCGACGGCGCCGGGGCATCGAGCTCAACGTGGCAAAGGAAGCGACGCTAGCCTCCAAGCGACCGCCTTCGCGGCGGAAGTCTCGTTTGGACCCTTTCTACGCCCAGCTTGGCAAGGTCCCCGATGCTGAAATCGCTGCGCGGGCTGGGGTCACGCCAGAAAACGTGCGGGCCTATCGGTCTCGGCACGGCATCAAGGCGGAGTATCGAGAACGCCGTCGGATGGAGACCCGAAGCCGCAAACAGGCCGTTGCCGTCCAGGCACCAACCCCCACGGTTGAAACACCGAAGACTCCCTCGCGCAAGCGCTCCTCGCCTGTTGTGGCTTTCAAGTCTGTCGGTGCATCTGCACAGCAGGCGTTCTCGTTCAACGTGGATGGTTCGGAAGAGACTTGGGTGGTGGTCGCCAGTGATGTTGCCAAGGCTGCGGTCCGTGCGATGGCAGCACTGGAAGAGATTTCCCCCGGTGGCCGTATCGCGAGCATTACGTACATCGGCCGAGCAGTGAGCTGAAGCTCTCATGGACACACAGCATCCCTGCTGTGTGGGCCGGTTGGGAGACCAAGGTGCATCGCTCTCCGGCAACCGGAGTGTTGGAAGGCGGATTTTTCAGGTGCATGAGGGGAAGGTCTGGTGTAGGACACGGGCATGAACACCACCGACCTTTCTGCTTTTCTCCCCGACGACCACCATGCTGCGATGGAGGCCGCCGTCACGCCCGTCGCAGCCGCGATGCGCGGGTCGATGATCCTCAAGATCGCTGGCGAGGTGCGCGCGCTCGCCGCGAAAGGCCAGGCGGTCGCGAACTTTACGGTGGGCGATTTCCGGCCGGCCCAGTTCCGCGTACCAAGCGAGCTCAGCTCTGGAATCCAGCGAAAGCTGAAAGACGGTCACACCAACTACCCACCTGCGGATGGTGTGCCTGAGCTCAAGGCTGCGGTGGCCCGCTTGGTTCGCCGCAACTGGGGCGTTGAGGTCTCCGCAGACTGGGTGTGTGTGGGCAGTGGCGCGCGCCCGCCGATCTACTCTGCTTGGCGGCTCTTCGTGGAGCCCGGCGACCGCACCGTGAGCTTCCTTCCGATGTGGAATACGGGCTACTACGCTCACCTCAATGGGTCGATCCATGAGTTCGTGCTCACCAAGGCCGAAAACGACTTCTTTCCAACGGTCGAGCAAGTCCGCGAGGCGATTCGTGGGGCACGATTGGTGATCCTGAACAGCCCACTCAACCCTACCGGGACCATGATTGATCCGGAGGTCCTGCGGGGAATCGCGCAGGCCCTCGTGGACGAGAACAAGGGTCGCGAGCGGCCCTGTATGATGATCTTCGACCAGGTCTACTGGGCGATCACTGCCGGAGGCCGGCCCCACTCAAACCCGTGCGCGCTGGTGCCCGAGGCCACGCCGTACGTGGTGCACATCGATGCCATCAGCAAGTGGATGTGCGCGACAGGGCTCCGGGTGGGATGGGCGATTCTACCGCCGTATTTGCAGGTGAAGATGAAGGCTCTCATTGGCCATATGGGGGCTTGGGCGCCTCGGCCGGAGCAGTTGGCTGCTGCGGAGCTGGTCGACAACCCTGAGGCCCTCCAGGCATGGTTTGTCACGCTCAACGAGCAGGTCAGCAGTCGCCTGAATGCCCTGTATTCGGGTATCGCTGCTCTCCGGGAGGAGGGGCTTCCGGTCGATGCGATTGCTCCACAAGGGGGCATCTACCTGAGCTTCCGCGTGAACCTGATTGGGCAGGGCTTCGATACCAACGAATCGATTCGTCGTTGGCTTCTGGACGAAGCCGGTGTTGCGGTGGTGCCTTTTCAGGCGTTCGATATGCCAGGAGAGTCGGGATGGTTCCGCATGAGCATCGGCGCGGTCGGCCTCGACGACATCCATGGAGCAGTTGAGCGACTGGGGGCTGCACTTCGCAGGCTCTGAGCCGCCCGCCCGAGCGAAGCGCTTCCGACAAACGCCAGCAGTCGACGCGGTATCCGTCCGGGTTACACCGAGCGCGGCCGGGAAACCGTGGAGATGGGCGAATGTCTACAACGTTGAATGGACGATTTACCGATGACACAGTCTTCCGGAAAGAAGTCGGTGTGGTCTTGCGTTCGCTGCTGGACCAGATCGACGAGATTGACGCGGACCTCGACCCGCGGCTGACGCCCGGCAACCTTCAAGTGTTGTTCGAGGCCGACGGCAGTACCTTTGTGCTCTCGCAGCAGACCCCCACCCACGAGCTGTGGCTCTCGGCCAACCTTCGCGCCTGGCACTTCCGTTGTCTCGACGAACAGTGGGTGGAGCGAGATACCGGGGAGCCGATGTTGGACCTACTCGGGCGGTTGTTCAGTGGAAAGGTGGGTGACTCCATCGCGTTCGAGCTCGACTGAGCGGCGCGGTCGGCAATCCAGCACCCTGGAAACGGGATGAACATCGCCGTTGCTGTCGATTCGATGGAGACGTGCCTTTGGGGTTCCGCAGAGGGGGCTTGCAGGTCGGGACGACACAAACCCGGCTCCGTTGTGTGACTCATGGGTAGTGTGAGTGGCGTCGGGTGATACAAGGGCTGCATGTCGGCTCCCATCCTGCCAGCGCGCTACTGCGATCCCACGCCCGTTGGGGAGGGAGCAACCGGACTCGTGTATCGGCTCCTCGATCAGGAAACCGACGAGCCCGTAGCCATCAAGGTCGTGCGGCCGCATCTTGCACGTCTGGACCGATTCCGTGCTCGCTTCGCGCGCGAGGTGGCTCTATCGGGTCGTCTGGTGCATCCGAACATCGTGCCGGTCCGAGATTTTGGCCGGCTCGCATCCGGACAGCCCTTCGTGGTGATGGACTTCGCCAACCGAGGCAGTCTTGCGGAGCGGCTGTCGGAAGACCTTTCCATCGGCTTGCTCCTCGACTGGATGGATGCGGTCCTGAGCGCGCTCGGACACTTTCACGCGCGCGGGCTCGTACACCGCGACATCAAGCCTGAAAATGTCTTGTTGCATGCGGTTGAGGATGGGCAGGAGCAGCCATGGGTCGCTGACTTCGGCCTGGCCGGCGCCCGAACGGAAGTGGCCTTCACCGGGGAGTCTGTCGCCGGTACACGCGAGTGGATGGCGCCTGAGCAGGCTGCCGGTCGGGTGCAAGAACTCGGGCCATGGACCGACTTGTACTCCGTTGGGCTGGTCTTGAACCTGGCGTTGGGGGGGAGTCCGGTTCGCTTGAAGCGGGACTCGGCGCGTCGCTTCCACCCCTCGCCGGTGGCGCTTCCCGACGACCTTGCACCAGAGCTCGCGGCCGTCATTCGCAACCTGCTGCACCCCGACCCGCGGCAGCGCTACGACCGGGCTGCTGATGTGCGGCGTGCGCTCGAAGAAGCACGTGTGGCGATGGATGCTGATGCGGAAGCGAAGACCGTGACCACTCGGGTGATCCCCACCACCACCACAACTTTCCCTGTGCCTCTGACGCAGCGTGGACTGGCCACAGTCGCCAACCTTCGACCCGCGGGCGCTGCGAAGGATCAGGCTCGACCGAACTGGAACCGGGTCGTGCCATCCGCCCTCCCTGCTGCGTTGCCGAAGCACTGCGGTGTCGGTGCTCCGTCCCATGCGCTCCGGGTTTACTCGCTGCGCGAGCCGCCTCCACCCACCCGTCCCAAGGTGCAGCGCACGATCTGGGATGCAGCCCACGAAGTGTTGGAGCAGGCAAGGACCCGCATCATCCTGCTGGTGGGACGGGACGGGTCGGGGAAAGGGCGCATGGCCGACGCCTACGCCGAGCGTCTCGACGAGGGTGGGTTTATGGAGTCGGTCACCCTGCGGTACCACGATCCGCCGGAAGACGACGATGGCTTTCGGGGCGCGGTCCTGGAGCTTCTCTCTCCGTGGAATGACGGTCGAGAAGATGCAATCGCGCGGATTTCCCGCTGGCTTGCACGGGATCGGGGAACCGGTGCGGGCGATGTGTTGGATGAGGCTGAGGCCCTGGTTCGGTGGTGTGGCTACCGGGTACCGAAGGAGCCGCCGCTCAACTCGGGGCTGGGGCTGGCGTATTTGCTGCGGCACCTAGACGCGCGAAGCTGGCGTGGCGGCGCCATGCTTGTGCTTCAAGACGTCCATCACGCGCGAGGCAACGCCGAAGGACTCGGCATTTGTCGGGCGCTCCTCGACGAGACGGTCGGAACCCGTCCCATCCTCGTACTCGCATCGCTGTCGCGGGACGCGCTCGAGGAAGATCCCGAGCTGGCTGCCGATGTCGAAGAACTCACTGGACTGGGCGCGACTCGGGTTGACATGGACCGACTCGACGACGAGGCCATGACGGAGTTTCTGGAGCAAGCACTACAGGTGGAGCCCCAATTGGCCTCCGAGCTGGCCCGGCGGTGCAGTGGCAGTCCCACCTTTGCATCGCTGTTGATCCGTGACCTCGCGGTACGGGGCGTCGTTCGTCGCAGTTCTGCGGGTCGAATGGAGCTTGCCGATTCTGAAAATGTGCCGGACCTAGCCGTGTTCGTCCCGCGCACCCTCGAAGACCTCGCCACACGACGCATCGACGGGGCGATCGCATCCACGGAGGATCCTTCAGGGTGTGCAAAGGCGCTCGCAACCGCGGCATTGGCTGGACAGGCGCCGCCCGCGCGTGTGGTGCGTGCCGCAAGTGGGGAAGCGCTCGACCTGCTCCTCGGAACGGGCTTGGTCTCGCAGAACGGATTTCGCCTTGTGTTCGAAGCCCGTTGCATCCGCGAAGCGGTGGTTCGTCGGGCGTGGGCCGAGGCGGACCAGATGGTGTTGCAGCAAAACCTGGCGGATGCCTGGGCTGCGGTGGGTGAGTCGGCTGGTGCCGATGTGGATCTGAGCGTTGGTCGTCACCTCTTGGGAGCGGAGTCCCACAACGATGCGGTCGTGCCACTGCTGCGGGCTGCGCGTTCCAACCTCGCCTCGGGTCGCCCGCACATGGCCATGCTCGCAGGTCGGCTCGCCTTGCAGGCTGCGACCGCCGCCGACCGCCAGATGGCCAGGGTCGAAGCGCGACAGTTGATTGCGGCTGCGCTTCTCGAGCAGGGTAAGCCCGAGCAGGCGGCGATGCTGTTGTCGGACAGCGGAGGCGAGTGGCGAATGGATCGCCGCAGTCGCGCACGGGACAGCCTGTTGTCAGCCCGTGCGGCCATGGGATTGGGCAATCTCCCAGAAGCGAAAGACCTCCTCCAGCGTGCTGCATCGGCGTACGAGTCCACCCGCGATCGCTCCGGGACCATCGAGACGGCACAGCAGCAAGCAGCCCTGTTCCGATTGCGTGGGCATCCGCTCCGTGCAGCGGACCGATACACGCGCGTGTTGCGACAGGCGCGGGAGCAAGACCTCAACGAACGCGTACAGGCGCTTGCCGGCCGGATTCAGTGTCTTGTGGCGGCAGGCCAGACCCAGCGGGCGCGCCGTGATCGGCCGAGGTTGCAGGCTGCAGCACGCCAGAGCCAAGACACCCGGAGCATCGCGGTCGCCTCGTTTGCCAGCGGACTGTTGTATTTTGTGGAGGGCAAGTACGAGCTGGCAGACCGACACCTGCGCACGGCTCTTGCGCTGGGAGCGACGGTTGGGGATGTACGCTTTCAGGTGCAGAGTCACAACGTGCTCGGTGAGATTGCACGCCATGCGGGAGAGCGGGAAAAGGCAGCGGCGCACTACTCACGGGCGCTTCGGACCGCTCGGCGCCGAGCGTGGATTCCAGCGGCTGCGGTCGCACACCTGAACCTTGCGATGTTGCATCTGGGGCACGACGATGCGGCGGCCCGCCGGGAACACGAGGCGGCACTTGAGCTGGTTGGTGCAGATTCCAGTCACTGGGTCCGGATCTTCGTGGCCCTGCTGTCTGTGGTCTGGGCGGCGGAGTCGGGGCGCATCGATGATGCGCGTGCGTCGCTGCAGGATGCGGTCGAGGCTGGGCTTGCGAGAATGCCGTTGCCGGATGCGCATGTGCTCTTGGAGCGGGTGGCACGTCACGCACGCTCGGTTGGTGCAGCCTATCTCGAGGCCCGGGCGCTTGAGCTCGGTGGTAGTCTGGTGGTCGACTCGCGCCCTCCCAGAGACAGCGATGAAGCGGAGATTCCGGACCTTCTTATGGAGGATCCTGCCGACCTGCCCACCGATGTGATGCCGTCGCCGGACCTCAGCGGGTGAACGAGCCGCGAAAGTGTGCTAAACGCGGCATTGAGTACTGAATCATCGGGTGCGACGCAGGTGGATGCCACCGCTCAGCCCGAAGGGCAACACCGGAGACTTTTCAATGCGCCGTGCCGCTTTGCTCACCCTCTTCCTGACGGCTTGTCCAGAGCCCGTCGCCACAAACGAAGCCACCATGTCCCCCAGCGCCGGACAACAGGCCGGTGGGCCTGGCGGAGGTGCTGGCGGTGCCGTGGGCGGTGCGCCCAGCAACCCCACGGCCGGTGGTCAGGCCGGTGGTCAGGCCGGCGGAGGCGGCCAAGCGGGCCAAGCTGCCGGCGGCGGTGCCGTGGGTGAAGGCGGCCAGCTGCCCAATGGGGTGGAAGTACCCGTCGCGGGAACCTTTGGCTCAATGGTGCCGGATGCTGAGCTCGACCCCCGGTACGAGCAGGACAGCATCACCGGAGGACACCTTGTCACGGGCACCACGAGCTGCCCCGACTGTGCAGGCAAGGTGCTGATTCGCGTGCTGCCGCCGCCCCCCGACCAGGGGGGAGTCGATGAAGAGATTCACCTTGTCACCACCAAGTCCTACGACGGTCCGGGAGACTTCGAGCTGAAGATTCCGAAGGACTACGACTCTGTGGTCCTGCAGGTGGTCGACGATGCCGACGGTAATGGTAAGCCGAGCTCCAACGAGCGCATGGGCATCCCCGCGGGCGGGCCCACCAAGGTAAAAGGCGGCGCCTCGGGCATCGAATTGCAGGTGGGGGTCTTCCCCGACCAGCCTGCGATGGATGGCTCGGGTCAGCCGATGCCTTCGGATCCCACGCCGGGCAACACGCCCGATGGCTCGCCTCCAACCCCCACCGATGGAGCGGCGGGGGCTGGCGGGATGCCGGCCAATGGTGCGCCGCCGGCCGTAGAAGCAACGCCAGGTCAGGCCGGCCCACCACCTGAGATGCAGGATCCGCCCCCAGGTGGCTGAGGTTCGTCCGCCGTCGCTGTACGAGGCGGAAGCCTATGCCGAGCTGCTCACCATCTCCTTTGGGCTGGCGCCTGATCAGGCAGACCGCCTGGTGCAGGAGCACCTGCCCGACTCGGTCCGTGTGGCAGTGGCCGACGGCGCTGTGATGGCGGGCTTGCTGACCGATCGGCAGGCCCAATCCTGGGGCGGGCGGCTCGTTCCAGTTGCATGCATCGGGGGGGGGGCCGTCGCTCCGGAGTCGCGTCGCCAGGGCTGGGCATTCCACCTGCTTCGCGCGGTACTCGGCGAGCACCGTACGCAGGGCACAGCGCTCGCAGCGCTTTATGCGAACAACCCGCAGCTGTATCGGTCGCTGGGATTTGAGCAAGCGGGACTGCGCTGGGTGGCGAAGGTGTCGCCGGCACAGGTTGGGGGCACTGCCACAGCGGCTGTGGTCCGTCGCCTCACCCCGCAAGACCTTCCTGCCATGAAAGCCATCTATCGACAGGTGGTCCTCAACCGGCGCGACGGTGCCCTCGAGCGGAGTGACCGGCGGTGGAGACGCGCGCTGGGGCTCCAGAGCGAAGGCCGCCCCTGGTGGGTGGGTGCTTTTGATGATTCGGGAGCACTGACCGGCTACATCGTGTGGCGTGGCCAGGGCACGATTCCGAAACTCAGCGCCGTTGTTCTCGACTTTGTGGCAGGCAGTGTGGCGGCAGCCACTGCCCTCCGTGGCGTGTTGTCCCAGCTTTCGTCCACCGTACAGTCGATCGAGCTGGCCACGGCGCCCGACGACCCGGCGCTGTGGTGGGCAGACTCTGCACGCCCCCACTTGATGGAGCGGTTGTTCATCCGGGTGCTGGAGCCCGCTGGCGCAGTGGGTCAGTGGGGATTCCCAGCAGCGGTAGACCAGGCTCTGCACGGGACTTGGGCCGATCCCATCTTTCCCGACGGGGATGGACCCTTCACACTGGAGGTTTCCTCGGGGAGGGGCGCCTGGACGCAAGGTGGTCCAGGGGGGGCTCGCTTGACGCCGCGAGCACTCGCAGCGCTGTTGGCGGGCCGGGTCGCGCCGGCTGAACTGGCCATCCTCGACGGTCCTTCCCTTGGGTCAGGGACTCCATGGTCGGCGGTCTTTCCTCGTCGCTCGGTCTGGATGCGCGACCCTTTTTGAGGTGTGTTGGCCCGTCGTTAGCGCTGCTTTTGTTGGGGAGGGCGTGCGCCGGGAGGCGGTGGTCCGAATCCGGGGGGCTTGAGTCCGTGACCGGGAGTCTGCTCGGCTTGCGCGACGTTTTTGAGGAAGGTGCGGGCGAGGTTCGAGGCCTCCTCGAGGGCCGCGGCGGCAGACTCGAGATCGCCACTGGCCATGGCGGTGCGTGCTTCGAGTGAGCGCAGGATGCCGGCTCGATTCGGGCAGGCCCAGTCCTGATTGTGCAGCGGGCGCTGGTCTGCAAGGAGCTTCGCGGCTTCGGCGTGGTGACCACGGCTCGCCAGGACTCGAACACCGGCGTTTCGGAGCTGCTTGACGTTGTAGAAGCGGCTTCCGTGGGTGTGCTGGTTCAGAGCCGCGACCGCCGTGCGAATTGCGGTGACGACGCCGGAGGGATCGGCATCGGCCAGTCCGCTGAGTTGTTCTGCCAGCACCGCGAGCCAGTCCATGTAGGCCCCATCATCGTCGCCCATCATCCAGAGCCGTCCGATGGCGCGGGGGCCAGGCGCCGCAACCGTGTCGATCAGGCTGTCTCCCGTAGGCAACGATGCGAGGTCGTCGACTTCGATCGGTACAGCTTCTTCGGGTGCAGTGGTCGCGAGAGCGACCAGCGTGGCCTTGGGAGAAGTGGTTGCCTGGATGGCTTGGCTGCGGTCCACGAGACCACGGTGGATGCGAAGCCAGACCCGTCGATTGAAGTAGCCCCAGTTCGGCACAAGACCGATGGGGTCGCCAATGGTTCCCCAAGCGGCCCACTGCTTGACCCGCAGCTTGTGCCGCTCATCGAAGTTCTGAAACTCGTCGATGTCAAGCGCTGGGGGAGCCGACTCAAGGCGAGCCAGCAGGCGGGAGGGATCTTGACGCACGATCGCACTGCCGATGACTGCGGCCGCATCATCGGCGATGGGAACGGGAGTGCCTCGCAGCGAGTCGAAAATGGCGACATCGCGTGCCATCGCATGCACGAGGGTGCGATGCAGGGAGGCGGCGACTCCGTTGCGACGTCGGGGTGCTGCTCGCTGCAGATCCCGCTGTGCCTGTACGATCTCGGACCGAGCGGCGTCGAGCTCACCTCGACGCGACACCAGGCGGGCGCGCTCCCGGCCGAGCCACGCGAGGTGTCCCATCAGACGCATGCGGACGCCGTCCCAGTCATGCTCTCCATACCAGATTGGATCGCCAACAAACCCGCCGGCATCCCAGTCCCAGATCTCGAGCTCGGGAGGAAGGGGAGGAGATTTCTGTCCTTGGTCGAGGCCTGGCCGGTTCCCATCGAACGAGAACTCGGCAGCCATCCGGTCCGACGGTGCCCGGCCGCTGCCATCCAGGCGAGGCGCCGACCGATTGCATCCCACC
The DNA here is from genome assembly GCA_913044235.1 of uncultured Pseudomonadota bacterium. Taxonomy (GTDB): domain Bacteria; phylum Myxococcota_A; class UBA796; order UBA796; family UBA2385; genus CAJWOS01. Next base: position 29,688 of record CAJWOS010000002.1, on the reverse strand, counting down.
GCACAAAGGGCGAGCAGACCTTGGACCACTGTTCGTCGTGTCGCGGGGTTGGAGGTCATTTGGCTTCCTTTGCGTCCGTGGGCGATTCGGTTCGAGCACATCGGAACCCCGAGGTCTTGCGGCGAATCTCCGTGAGGAACCGGTGGCGTTCGCCGCCGGGGTTTGGGCGGAGGTCAAAGAAGTAGCTCCCGCCCCGCACGGCGACGTATAGTCCTGGCTCGGGGGCGCGTACCTGCCGCTTGCCGGCGGGATGGGCGGTGGTGGGCGCATCGGTTGTGCTCATGAGCGACCACGTGTCGACGCGCATATCGGCGGTGTACTCCCAGGCGTTACCGAACATGTCGAGCGCACCGAAGGGGCTCTCGCCGGAAGGGAACCGCCCAACTGGAGCGGTGGTGAGGTACCCATCGGAGTCGTCGAAGTTCGGCGGTGCCATCTGACCATGATTGAGATGGGTGTTAGCGTACGTGTCGCCCCAAGGGTAGTCGAAGGACTGGCCCCAAGGTCCCAAGGCGGCGAGCTGCCACTCGGCTTCAGTGGGAAGACGCTTTCCTGCCCAGGCGCAATATTCTCGAGCGTCGTACCAGCTCACCAGGACCACTGGGTGGTCTTCCGTACCTGCCGGCGGGGTGCTGCCGTTCCAGTTCCAGCCGTCTTGGGCCCAGGTCTCGGAGACATGCGGGGGACGGTAGCCGCTGTCTTCGACGAAGCGGCTGTAGTCGGCTCGAGTGACCTCGGTCCGGTCCATCCAGAAGGCATCGACCCACACATCGGTATGGTGAATGCCATTGCCGCCATGGAATTCCCAGGCCACGGGTAGGTCGGGCACGCCTGCCAGCTCACGTGCAACGGTCTGCCCTGGGGGTCCTCCTGCCGCACGGGCCGCGCCGCCTGCACCATGGTCGGCTGCGGAGCGACCGGGCGCTCGGGGGGCATCAGCGCTGCCATCAGCCATGGGTGGCGGCCCTGGGGGACCGCCCTTGGAGGAGGCGTTCGGTGCGGGCATTGTGGACTGAGGGAGGGGCACCGCAGGCGGGGTGCGGGGGCCAAAAATCAGCCAACTCCCGGTGACGTAGACCATTCCGTTGCGCTTGTAGATGGTCGGGCCGGGCGCGTCGGGCGTGGCTCGGGCGCCTCGGCGGTCCGTGCGCACGCCGCCTTTGGTGCCAGGCACCTTCGCAACCTTCCCAACGGGTCGTGGGGCGGTCGCGGTCTCCGGTTGCGGCGGGCTTTGCGGCACAGGGTCGACGGGGGGCGATGATGCGCAGCCGGCTGACAACACAACGCTCGCGAGGAGGAGGGGACGCCGTACGCTCATGGCTGGTCCCACGCGCACCGGAACCCGATCGTGAGGGCGACCCGGTCGGGGCGAGCCGGTTCACGATGCTGGCAAGAGCAGTAGCTGGGAAGGTTCATGTACGAACCACCACGGAGGGAGCGCCAGGGGGTGTCAGGGGTGGCCTTGGGGTTGCGGCCGGACGCGCCGCCCCAGTTGGTCGCATGGTAGTGATCGGCCGTCCATTCCCAGACGTTGCCTGCCATATGCAGCAAGCCATCTGGGCTGCGCAGCGACTCCGCTTGCTCGGAGGCCGGTGCCGTGTCGACCCGGACGATGTTGCCGAACTTTCCGCCGGCATACCAACGAGCCGTCTCGGACTCGGTGTCGCCCCACGGGTAGCGGCGGTCGTCGGTACCACACGCCGCGCGTTCCCACTCGGCCTCGGTGGGGAGTCGGGCCCCCACCGATGCACAGTAGGCCTCCGCTTCAAAATAGGTCACTGCCACGACGGGGTGGGAGCCGTCGCGGCCCGCAGCTCGGGCGGCGTCACCGGCACCATCGGGATGGCCCTCAAGCCATGCCCGTCCGCTTGCGGACCACCATCGACGCGTACTGTAGCCACCAGCCGCCTTGAAGGCGCTGAACTGGTCGATTGTGACCTCGGTGGTGCCGATCTGAAAGGCGCTGAGCGTGACCTTCTGCGGGGGCGCGTCCGGTTCTCGTGCGCTGCCACGCGTAAAGCTGCCGGCAGGGATCAGCACCGCGTCCGTCGGTTCCTCTGCGCGTGCGACCGGCGGCGACACGGCGGACCAGATGGCGAGAGCCACCAGGATACCGCCTGCTCGAAAGGGTGGATGGCGGGGCGATCTGGGATGCGGACGCGGGCTGTGGTGGGCCACGGTCGCTGGTGGTGGAGAGTCAAGGAGTGCAAACATCGTCGGAGAGATATCTTTTTTGGCCGCAGCCTGCCGGACTCGGGTACGGCTCCGATGGCGATTCTTTCCTCCAACCTGTGGCGTCTCGATGCCGACGATCGACTGGCGAACGAATTGGTGGCGTGCCTGGCCTGTCCTGCTGGGGCTTGGTTGTGGTGCGACCGAAGCACCCGAACCTGCCACGATGCCGGCTGAAGTCGTGGCACAGCCATCGGTTGGGGGACCACAACCCCAGCGAGGATCGGGCCCCGGTGCCCATGGTCCGGGCCCGAAGGGGCCACCACCGGGCGCGTCGGGTGCCGCTCTGCAGGACCCTTCGGGCTTTCCGGAGTTCCACTCCTGGCCAGCGCCCAATGGGCCGGCCATCCGCTCGGTCGGCGGCTGGTCCAAGCCAGTCCGACTCAGCGAGGGTGCGGGAGGCGGATACCGACCGCAGGTCGCGGTTGGAGCGGATGGCACGATCCATGCGCTCTTTTACAGCCGAGAAGATGTGGGCGACCTGATGGTCCATCGCACACGGTCGGCCGATAGCGAAGCGTTTGGGCCGGTGGCCCGTCCTGGCTTCTCGAAGGGGCGCAACTGGGGGCCAGACCTGGTGGTGCGCGACAACGGCAGCGTAGCCGTGGTGTTCGATCTTGCAGACCCGGGACCGGCCAGTCGGGGCTACTTCACGGAGTGGCGCGAAGGGCGGTGGTCGGAACCCAGCCCGCTGACCTCGGGCGCTGCGGACCAGGAAGTGGGCTCCGGGCACGTGGCCAACGGTGACGGGGACTGGCTCGCATATGTGTGGATCGGCAAGCAGGTCGGCATGGAACACCGGTTTCGCGCCTGGTCTCGTTGGTATGACGGCTCGGCCTGGCAGACTCCGGTCGCGTTGTCCGAGGGCCGTGCGGATGCGTGGCACACCAATGTGGAGCGTCGCCCCGACGGCTCCATGCTCGTGGGCTTTGACATCGGAACTGGCGGTGCCGAGACCACGCTGTACGTGGCCGAAGGACGCAATGGGCGCTTCAGTCCACTCGAAGACCTGACGGCCACCGGGACCCCCGGCGAGCGGCCCCACTTTGCATTCGTCCCCAGTGGCGATGGCTACATCGACCATGTCACCTACTTCCACAAGGTGCGTGGCAAGCCCGTGCATGTCTACACCCGCACGGGGGGGCCTGGGCGATGGGGGCCGCCTGAAGAGCCCTCGAAGGGGTACGGCGGCTTCCACTTCGACCCCGAGATCGCTGCCGATGAAACCGGACGGGTCTGCCTGGTCTGGGGGTGGGACTCCGGGCGAGAAGCCGAGCTGGTCTACGCAATTCGCTCGCCGAACGGTGTCTGGTCCGCACCGCGTAGGGTCGCCAGCTTGCGCTCCGGCAAGCCCGGACTTGCGAGCCTCGTGGCCGGGCCGGATGGAGCCTTCCATGTGGTCTGGAACCAGGGGGTTCGGGGCAGCAACGAGGTCTACTATGCCCGCCTCGCTCCGGGGGCTTCGTGAGCGTGCGGCCGATGCTGCTTTTGGGGGCGGCGGTCGGGTGTGCAACGTCTTCCGAGCCCACACCCACGGCACCGTCGGAGCCTGCGGCGGTCCCATCTGCTGCGGGAGCGGGGGTTCGGGGTGGGCCGCCGCCTTCCAGTCCCTTTCACGCGGAGCCCTCGTTCGAGCTGGAGCCTGCACCGGATATTCCCGCCCGCAGTGTGGTCATCATCAGCATGGACACAGTGTCTGCCCCGATTCTTGCGCTGTACGGCGGCCTCGCGCAGACCCAGAACCTCGAGCGCCTCGCTGCAGACGGTGTCCGGTTTGCCGACCCCGCCACCCACTTTCCGGAGACGTGTCTGTCGCACTGGACCCTGATGTCTGGTGTGCTTCCGGAAGTTCACGGAAATGCACCCGCTCATGCGGGGTCTCGCTATACGGGGCCGACCATGGCCGAGATTGCACAGCGGGCGGGCTTTTCCACGGGAGCGATCATCGGTGGAGTCACGCTCCAGGACTCTGCCTGCGGTCTATCTCGCGGTTTCGACCTGTACGATGACCAGTTTGTGCTCGATCCGACCGACATGCGGAGGCCGGCAGCCGACGTCACGACCCGCGCAGTGCAGTGGATGGGCAGGCAGGAGGGTCCGTTTCTCCTGTTCGTGCACTACTTCGACGCCCACTTTCCCTACACACCGCCATCGCCCTGGGATGCTCGATATGACCCCGATTATACGGGTAACCTCGACGGATCGGATGCCACTCTGCGCCCGTATCGGGATGGCGAACGAACCCCATCGGCGCGCGACGTGAGCCACATTGAAGCGCTGTATGCCGGCGAAATCAGTGCGCTCGACGAATCGATGGCTCCGCTCCTTGAAGCCATTCCCGATCAGGCGGTGGTGGTGGTGACCGCAGATCATGGTGAGAGCTTCGGACACGACTACTGGTTCAACCATCGCGGCGTGCTCTGGGATGACGTGATGCGGGTGCCCTTGGTGATTCGTGGTCTGGAGCATCCGCCTGGCACGGTCGTCGACGGTCCTGTGGGTCTTGTGGACGTGGCACGCACCGTGCTCTCGGCGGCAGGACTTCCAGCAGATCGCCGCATGGCAGGTCGCGATCTCAACAGGGTCGACCCGTCCGATCGACCTGTGCCCCAGCTTGCCATTACCGACCCTTGGGTGGGTAGCGCGTGGTTTGCGGCGCGGGCGTATCCGTCGAAGATCATGGAGCGCCCCGAGCCGGCCGGCGTGGTCGCCTTCGACCTCGCTGCAGATGCTGCGGAAACGGAGCCGCTGTCGACGGTGGACCACGCTGCCCTTGGTGGGGGGCGTGCTGTGTGGAACGAGGCGGTCGCCTCCGGTGCGGACGACCAGGTCGAGGCGCCGGTTCGCTCCGTTTCCGAGGATGAACTCGGCCAGCTGGAAGCGCTCGGCTACGTCGATCCGACCCGAAACCAAGCGCCGCCATCGAGGAGTCATTCTGGTGGACGGTTGCCGGGCAAGGCGCCGGGAACGAGGCACGGTCCGCCTCTGGGGCCGACGCCTTCGGAGCGTCGCCGCTGAGCGGGAGGTGGTCGGAACTTGATGATAATGCCGTCCCAACCGGGACTGCTGTGGTCAAGCTCTCCGAGCCGCATCGACCGTTGCGCCGCTGGTCGGCGCCGGCGTGACGGGCGCAGCACAGGGAAGAGTGCGCCGATGGCTACTGGAGAAAGGCTACTCGGCGAGCGGCAGGTCGCGGGTCAGGGAAAACAGCACCATACCCACCCCGCCCGCGAGGATTCCAGTGCCGGAGACAACGGAAAAGGTACCGAACATCACGCCGACCGACAGGACACCAATCAGGAGCATGAAAAGCTCAGCTTCTTTCGAGCCACGGGTGGATGCAGTCGTAATATCAGGAGTACGCGCTGGGTTCATGTCGACCTCGTCTTCCTCAGAGCAAATCTCGCCGGGCCGGATGGCCGGTCTCGCAGCTCTGGATTCTCCGTTGCATCGGCGATGCTGTGCGGGGATGCCTTCACCACTGTCTCACTGAACGGATCCGACGTCCATGCACTCGACCCCCTCCAAGCATGTTGATGGCATTTTGTTACCACTTGGTCGAAAATTTCTGTGGTCTCTCCTCTTCTTACTTGGGTGTGAGGGCTCGGAAACAACGGTAAATACAGCGGTTTCACCACCTGTAGAGTCGCCTTCGAACCAAGGCGCGGCTTCGACCGCGGCGCCTCCCCCCCCTTCTGCCGGAGTGACGACGGGCTCGGATGGAGGCTGGTCGAGTCGCCTGGCGGTGCCGGTACTCGGGATCGACGCCTGTGAAGAGGTCGACGCTGACGGCGATGGGTTTTGGGCAGCGCAGTCTTGCCCTGGGGGAGCGGTGGACCGCCTCGACTGCGACGACGCGGATCCGCTGGTCACGCCGGCCACCGAGCGCTGGATCCGTCCGGGTCCTTTCCTGATGGGCCACGCGGGCACGAGTGCGGGAAGCGATGAGGGACCGATCCATGTGGTCTCGCTCTCCGGATACTGTCTCGACCGCACCGAAGCCTCCGTTGCTGCGGTCCGTGCCCATGCGCCGGAAGGTTGGTCGTCGAGTGCTGCAGACGACCTTTCAGCGATGCTTTCTGTGGACCAATCAGCGGAATACTGTGTGTCGCTCGGGAAGTCGCTGCCGACGGAGGCCCAGTGGGAAAAGGCCGCACGTGGTGGATGCGAGCTCGGCGATCGGTCTGATCAGTGCGATGCTGCCGATCTGCGCCCGTATCCATGGGGCTTGGCCAAGCCCTCGTGTGAATGGGCCAACCACGCGATGGTGGGTCTGCATGGGCCTCGGCCATGTGTGGGGGGTCCGATGAAGGCCGACAGTCTTCCAGACGCTGCTGGTCCGTATGGACACGTTCACTTGGTGGGCAACGTATGGGAACCGGTGTCCGACATCTGGCACCCTCGAACCTATGGCGATGGCACCGCAAGAACCGATCCCGGTGGCCCGTCGGGCGAAGGCTACAGGGTGCTTCGCGGCGGCGGATACGACACCTTCTCCACCAACATGCGGCTTGCCAACCGAATGTCCGCACTGGTGGAGGGCTCGAAGATTGGCGTTCGCTGTGCCCGGCCCACGGTCACACCCACCTCCGACACTGTCACGGCCCTCGAGACGGTCCGGCATTCCGGCACGGTTCGCGGGGTCGACCGACTGGAAGGCACCGCGTTGTATGTCACCGCATTTTTGGCCAGTGACACCGAGAATGGCGCCCTGCGCCGAGGCGCATCGCCACTCGCCGAGGCTCGTATGGCCCCCAATGGCGGCGTCGAGCAGTCCTTCTCACTTGAGGTCCCCGCGGTCGACCGCTTTTATCTCTATGCGTCCCTGGACGGTGGTGCTCCGGAGCCCGGCAAGCCGCCGAGCGGCAGTGGTGGTGTGGGACGCCTTGCCGATCCCGTGGATGGTGCCCGCCCGCAGGCGGGCTTGGTCATCCAGCTCGAGGCCCTGCCGGGTGTGGTCCCGATGCCCAAGGGCAAGGCGAAGGCCCGTCCGAGCGGCACACCCGGTGGACCGGGACCCGGTGTTCGATCGGTGCCGGGTACACCTCGCGGACCACAAACACGGCCGGGAACCAACACTCGTCCTGGTGGAAAGCGATGAGTGCATCCGCGAAAGATGCTCGCCCGCGGGTGCTGGGATGGGCCGGTTGGGCCCTGCTGTTCTGGGCTGCGGGCCTCACGCTCCTGGCGCGGGTGTATTGGCAGGGCGTGCTGTTTGCAGTGGTTGCCCAGACCCTCTTGATGGTGGGGGTTGTCCTCGGGGTTTCCGTGGTTGCTCGGCGCAGGGATCCCGCAGAGCCTCCCCCTGAGCCGGTCGCTCCGGTGGAACCAGGAGCGCCCCGTCGACGGGTCCCCCGACTGGAAGCCAGTGCCGGAGCGGTGATCTTTCCCACCGTCTTCGCCACGACGCTCGCGGTTGGTGGCCTCATCTACATCCTGCCGGAGGTGGAATTCCCCGATGTTTGGCGATGGGCGAGCACCGGCATGTTGGTTCTCGGGTCGGTGTTGGCGCTGTTGATTGGGCGCTACGCGAATCGAAGAGGTGCGTCCATTCTCGAAGGAGCTGGCTTGCTGGCCTGGGCTCGCAGCGTGGTTGCGATGGCTGCCATCGCAGTGATTGCGATCTGGGCAGATGCATCCGACATCGACGGTTTCGCCGATTTGGGTGTATGGATCCCAGCGCTCTCGGGAATCTCGATCCTCGAAGCCGTCAGCTTGGCGCAGTTTGTGGCGGTACTGCTCAGCTGTGTAGAGCCGCTGTTCCATGCGGTCCCCGGACTGTGGTCTTGGTGGAACCTCCGGGATGCACCGGCACCGACGCGCCTACGCGCAGTGGATTCTGCATTCATCACCCTGTTTTTCTCGGAATCCAACCCGGTCCGGAGCCTGTTTTCGGTGCTTGAGCGGTCGTTTGGCATCGACATTCGCTCCAGCTGGGCCCTCGCTTTTCTCCGCCAAGCCTTCGAGCCTGCGGTGTTGGGCGTGGTCTTCCTGGGATGGATCTCGACCGGTCTCGTGATGGTGGAAGTCCATGAGCGAGCGGTTCGGGAGCGATTCGGCCGTGCGGTATCGACCGAGGTGCTCGGACCGGGCCTGCACGTGGTCTGGCCCTGGCCCATCGAGCGGATACGGCGGGTGTCCACCGAGCGGGTGCGCACCCTCACAATCGGACATGAAGAGGAAGAAGAGCTCCCGGCAGATCTGCTGGATGCGCTCGATCCTGGCGATGCCGACGATGAGGACTCGGAAGACGCACTCGCGGATGCTCGCGGCGAAGAGCAGCCCGAGAGCCGACTGTGGGCAAAGCTTCATGCAGATGAGGAGTACACCCTGCTGCTCGGGGATGGTCGCGACCTCGTCACCATTGATGGTCTGGTGCACTACCGTGTCGCAGATCCCGTAGCGTGGCTGTACGGGATGCAGAACCCGGAGTCGGCCCTCCGCTCGCTTGCCTATCGGGCTGTGATGGAACGCATCATCGCTCAGACACTTGATGAGGCCTTGGGACAGGACTTCGCCCAGCTGGCCCTTGAAATTGAGGTCCGCCTGCAGGCCGAAGCCGATGTCCAGCAGCTCGGGGTCGAGGTGGTGGATGTCACCCTCGGCGCACTGCATCCGCCGGTCAGCGTGGCGGAGGACTACCAGGCGGTGGTGAGCGCACAGATCACACGAGAGACCGACCGGATTGGTGCGGACGCCTACCGGACGGGGCGACTGTCCGAGGCTCGACGGGACGCCGCACGAGATGTGGCGAGTGCCCTGGCGCGTGCGGCCAAGCGGCGTGCGGAGTCCGTGGGTGAGGCAGAGGCGTTCTTGGGCCTTCGGGCCCAGGTACGAACAGCCGAGGCGAACTATCGCTTCCGCCGGCGGATGGATGCGATGGCGGCCAACCTCGGCAATCGCCGTGTGGTGGTGATCGATCATCGACTGGAGCGAGATGGGGCTTCGATCTGGTTGGACGCGGCGAAACCATGACCGGTCTACTCCCGTATCGTTGCACTCCGTTGGACTCCGCTGCGCCATCTGTCGATGTCTTCTTCGGTGTCGAAGCGGCTTGGGATGGTCTACCGCAGCGTGGTCTGTCTGAAGACCTCCCGCGTGGTCGGGAGGGGTCTGTGGCCGCACAAGGTCGGAACGATGACCGGACCGGTCGATCCAAAAAAGACTGCGCGTGCGAGGCCTTTCCGCGTGGATACGAGCCGAGGTGTTGCACTTTCGATGGGGAATTCACCATCCGAGTGGACTGGTCGGCGCCGGTCGGGTTTCGCCCGTGGCAACAGCAAGATACGGGCCGTCCCTATGTCGACATGGAGCCATGATGTCGGAAATCCTTGATCCCACCTCCACCCCTCGACCGCGTGCCCTCGACTGGCTGCGCGTGGGAACGGGCATTGCGGCCGTGCTGGGGATCCTGCTCGCGGCCACTGGCGTTCAGGTGGGAGAAGGCGAGGCTGTTGTGGTCACTCGGTTTGGCGACCCGGTCCGACTGCTGAATGTGGCTGGCTTGCACTGGAAGGCACCCTGGCCGATCGACGCGGTTGCGCGGGTCGATCTGCGCCGTCGCACCTTCGAGACCGGCCATGCCGAAATGCTCACGCGCGATCGGAAGAATGTGGTTCTGGTGGGCTTCGCTGTCTGGAGGGTGTCCGATCCGCTGCGCTTCTACCAGAGCATCGGCACGGTGGAAGATGCAGAAGAAAAGCTCGATGGGCTCATTTCCAACGCACAGATTGGTGTGCTCGGGCGCTTTGACCTCAGCGCCCTCACCTCGACCGATCCCACCACGCTGCGCACGGAAGAGATCGAAGCGCAGCTGGTGGAAGCCACGCGAACGGTGGCATCTGAGCGCTACGGAATCGAGATTCTCACGGTGGGCTTTCAGCGCCTGAGCCTCCCAGAAGACAATGTGTCGGCCGTCTTCAAGCAGATGCGTGCCGAGCGTCGCCAGTATGCGGCTCGATACGAGGCGGAAGGGGCCGAGGAGGCTGCCCGGATTCGGTCCGAGACCGACCTCGAGGCGGCCCGAATCCGGGCGGAAGGATCCGAAGAATCGGCTCGGATTCTGGGCGACTCGGAGGCGGAAGCCGCCAGGATTTATGCCGAAGCCCACCGCAAGGATCCGGACCTCTACCGATTTGTTCGTTCGCTCGAAGCGCTCGATTCCGTGGTTGGTGACGAAACCACCGTGATTCTCCGCACCGACAGCCCTCCTTTTCGCCTCCTGACAAGCGAAGGCAACTGAGTGTCAACGCGTACCCCCGCCACTGTGGTGCAGGAACTGGCTGCTCTTCTCGGTCCTGTCGGGACGGGTGCGGTCCGTGCGGTCGAGCGGCTGCACTGGTGGTTGATCATCCTGCTGGTGGCCTATGCGGGGTCGGGCGTCACGGTGGTGAATCCCGATGAGGTCGCGGTGATGTACCGGTTTGGCGCATTGGTGGGAGAGGGCGCCGGGGCGGTGCATCCACCTGGACTGCTGATTGCGCTGCCCCGACCGTTCGACCGCGTGCAGCGGATTCCTTCTGCCCGGGTGTTCGAGACGGAGCTCCGAGACTTGCACTACACGCAGTCGGACAGCAAGGTGAACCGGTATCTGGTCACCAATCGGGCCACGCTGGATCCCGAACGCACCGGATATGTGCTGACCGGAGACCAGAACATCGTGCACATTGCAATGGTTGCTCGATGGCAGGTAGGGGATCCCATCGCTTGGGTGCAAGAGGTGGAAGATCCGGAGGCCCTCCTTCGGCTCGCGGTGCTGCAGTCGATGGTGCAGACCCTGGGTGGACTCTCCGTAGACACGGTCCTCTCCGATGGCCGCCAAGACCTGGTGGATACCGTCACGCGGCGGGCGCAGAGCTGGCTCGATGACCGAGCGGCCGGCGTCTCCCTGGTTTCGTTGGAGCTGCTCGATCTTGGACCGCCACAGCAGGTTCAGGAAGCGTTTCGGGAGGTGCAGACCGCAGCCATCGAGTCCGAGACCCGTCTTCGATCGGCGCAGGAGTACCGAGAAGTGCAAGTACCGAAGGCCCGCTCAGACCGACGACGGGCGGTACAGACCGCGGAGGCGGAGGCGCTGGAAGGTGTTCAACAGGCGCGATCCGAGGCGTCGGCCTTCGAAGTGTTGGTCGCCGAATACCGACGGGAGCCCATCGTGGTGCGGCAGCGCCTCTATCGTGAAGGAATCGAGGCAGTCCTGGAGCAGGCGGGCAAGGTGGACTTTCTTCCCCCGCCAACCGGACAGCGCTACAACGGCACCCGACTCACCATTCCGACCGATGCGGGTCGAGTGCCGGAGCGGCAGCGATGAGTGCCAGTCCATCCACGTCGTGGCAGCTTGTGCTGACCGCCGCCGAGCGACGGTCTATCGGACTTCGTCTGGCCGGTGATCTCACCGGGGGCGGCCTCCTCCTGGTGGGCGTGATCCTGTCCATCTGGCGTCCCGACCAGCCCCGGATTTCCGCGGTAGTGTCTGCCGTGGCCGCCCTGGTCGTGGGAATCCCCGTGCTGATGCGTGGGCTTCCGGCGCTGCTCTCGCCGCAGCCCCGCCACACCACCGACCAGCTCGTCTCGCTGGCTCTGCTCGCCGCATGGGCGCAGGGCGCTTTCGTGACCGCCACCCTGGTGCCCCTGATTCTCGACATCGGTCGGCTGTTCGAGGAGCGAACGTCCCTGGGGGCCCGGGAAGCCATTGCGGGTCTCCACAAGCTCGAGGTCCGCGAGGCGGTCGTCGTCTCGTCGGCCGGGGTGGAGTCGAGTATATTGATCGACCAGTTGTCCGTCGGTGACCGGATTCGGGTGCGGCCGGGGCAGGTCATCCCGGTCGACGGCCTCGTGATTCATGGACACAGTGCGGTCGACCAGGCGCCGATCACGGGGGAGAGTCGACCGGAAGATGTCGAGCCCGGCACTGCGGTGTATGCCGGCACACTCAACGTCTCCGGGCTTCTTGAGCTTCGGATCACCGGCCTCGCCAGCGACTCGGTCTTGGGGCGTGTGGCGTCGATGCTGCGGCGCGTGGCTGACTCGCAGCCGCAGTGGGTTCGCTCTCTCGAGCGGCTTGGCGCAGCTTATGTACCGGTGGTCCTCACTGTGGCCGCCACCACCCTGTTTTTTACGGAATCGGTCGAGCGTGCGATCACCGTGCTTGTGGTGGCCGTGCCCACCGCACTGGTGGTGGCAGGGCCGGCGGCGATGGTGGCCGCTTTGTCGCTTGCGACCCGTCGAGACATGCTCATCAAGGATGCGGGCTTCCTGGAAGTCGCCACCTCGCTGGACACGCTGGTCATCGATAAGACCGGGACTCTGACGACCGGTGAGCTGGTGGTGTCTTCCATCTCCCTGGCAGATGGGCTCTCTCGCGCGCGGGTGCTGCAGGTCGCCGCGACGTGTGGGCACGGCTCGTTGCACCCGGTGTCTCGAGCAGCGGTCGCTGCGGCCGAGGCTGCCGGAGTCCAGCGCGCAGGTTTTGATCGGGTCGAAGAGGTTCCCGGGCTTGGTGCACGTGCTTCTGTGGGCACCGAGGTGTGGCGTTTTGGTCGTCCGGGCTGGCTCCGCAGCGAAGGGGTGTCCATTCCGGAACATGCTGAAGGCACCGGAGTGGCGGTGGACGGGCGATGGCTCGGGGGCATCCTGCTGGAAGACACGATTCGGCCCGGTGCACAGCGGGCGCTGGACCGCCTGCGGGCCCATGGCTTGGATCGTGTGGTACTGCTCACCGGAGATCGCCGCGCAGAAGCGGAGCGAGTCGGCGCTGTCTTGCAGGTGGATGAGGTGTTTGCCGAGGTGCTTCCGGAAGACAAGCTCCGGGTGGTAGAGCAGGAACAGAGCGGCGGACGTCGGGTCTTAATGGTGGGGGATGGGGTGAACGACGCGCTTGCGCTGTCTCGAGCCGACATGGGCGTGTCGCTTGGCGCCAATGTCAGTGAGGTCGCGCTTGGCGGTGCGGATGTTGCGCTGCTGACTGGAGAGCCGGAGCGGATTCCGGAGCTCCTCGACCTTGCACGCCGATCGCGTACCACTGTGCACCAGAACCTTGGACTGGCGCTGGCCATCGTGGTGGTCATGATGACGCTGGCCATTCGGGGAGGCATTTCGCCGCTGTGGGGCGCTCTCGCGCATGATCTGGGAGCGTTGCTGGTGGTTCTCAATGCAGCCCGTATGCTTCGTCACCAGACCCAAGACGAAAACACCCCGACCGGAGGGTCGGGGTCGGGTGAGCGGGTGTCTGCCTGAGGGGCCTACTCGAACGGAAGGGCCTGGACCCAGTGTGCGAGTCGCACAGCTTCCCGTGCGGTCAGATCGGCTGGGAGCTCGATGTGGACGGTCACGCCGTGTCGCAGGTTCAGTGTGTGGCGGACACCACCGGCAACACTGGGAGCCGGCTCCATGCGAGCGGCGGGAGCGGCGGTAGGTTTGGCGGCTGGGGTTGCAGCTGCGGGGGCGGCATCGGCGTCTTTGCTGGCCTGCACGAGAGCGGCGGGAACTTTGGACCAGGCGAAACGTGTGGGGTACCCACGACGGCCCACGATGAGCGAGCCATGGCCGGCGGCTTCGCCTGCCCGCAGCGCACCGCGAAGATGCGAAGCGTTGAACCGTCGACCCTTGCTGTCGCTCATGTTCAAGGTGAGAAGATCGGCAGCGGGAGTTTCGGTTCCCCGAACCTCGTCGAGGGAAATCTGCTCAAGGATCTTCTGAAAATCGGCCGAGTAATCGCGCGCCATTGGTTCTCCTGGACTGTTGGGTTCCTTTAACTGATTTGGGCGCCAATCGACATGAATTAAACCTCAAATCGAAGAAATAGCGCCGAGTACGTTCGATACTGTCCCGCAAACAGGTCTCCGTTTGAGCGCTTTCTATTTTCGCTCTTTGGTCTCCGCGCGCGCGTCAGACACAATATGGCGTTGCGAATCGCCCGAGGTCTGGATGACGTTTTCCCGCTGTTGGTACGCCCTCGTGGCCGGCCTTGTCTGTAGCGGGGTCGCGGGCATCGTGAACCAGGTGGTCTGGCAACGCGCCTTGAAGGTCGTTTTGGGAGGGTCGGAGACGCTCTCGAGCATGATCGTTGTGCTCGTCTTCCTGGGGGGACTCGGCCTCGGATCGGCTCTGGCCTCGCGGCGGGCAGCTCAGGCAACCAACCCCATCGCGGCCCTAGCGATGGTCGAGCTTGGTCTCGCATTGGTCAACGCAATCGTGGCTGCGGTATTGGGACTTGATATTTCAGAGACCGTATATGCAATGCAACGGCTCGCGGTCGGTTTTGGTATACCGCTGCGGATGGTCTACGCCCTGGGGGCCGCCGCTTGTCTATTGCCTCCTACGTTGCTCATGGGAGCCACCATACCGCTGGCATCCGAGGTGGCGCAGCGACAGCTCGGTGGCCAGGACCGCGCATTGGTCCCGGTTTTATTCTTTGTCAACACGGCCGGTGCTGCCGTTGGAGCCTTGGTCGCGAGCCTCTGGTGGTTGCCCTGGTGGGGGCAGCGCGCAGCATTGTTTGGCGCCATCGCGTTGAATGTAGTGGCGGCGATTTGGATTGGAGTTGTGGGCCGCAGCAAGCCAGTACCGGGTCGTATGTCCACCACCTACACACAGGTACGCCGTTCGTTCACTCAAGAAGAGATCCTTGGAGCCATTCTCGGGTTTGTCTCGCTTGGCTACGAGATGTTGCTCTTCCGCGCGCTCTCCCTTTCTCACGGACCACTGCCTGGCACGTTTGCGCTCGGGCTCACCGCGTTTCTCGTTGCGTGGGCCACCGGTGTTGCGCTGTCTGCCCGGATGCGTGTTCCTGAGCCTGTTCTGGCCGTGGTTACGGCAGCTGCAGTGCTCTTGGCTCCGGCGGTTTTGGTATGGGACCGTGCCCGTGAGTCTGGTGACTATGGCGACCTTGCCATGCTGTTGCCTGCAGTCGCCGTGTATGCGCTGCCGGTAATTGGCTTTGGATGGCTTTATGGACGCCTGGTGTCCCGACGGGCCGAAGACTGGGGACGAGATGTGGGTCGGTATGCAGCGCTGAACACGCTTGGTTCGTGTGCGGGCGTACTGGTGTTTACATTGGGGGTGTACGAGCTTCCGCTCGCTGCTGGAACCTCCTTTGTGGCAGCCGTCCTCGTGGTCGTCGCAGGTGTGGAAGGGGGGATGGCGTCGCAGGATGCTGCTCGGCGTCCCCTGGCCACCGGACTTCGCGTCGCGGGGTTGTTGGGGGCGGCAGTGTCGCTGGGTTGGGGAGCGCTCGATCGAGACACGGTGGGTGCAGACGGGATCCGTACCTACTGGGGCAGCGATGGTGTGGTGGAAATCCATCCCAACGGCGATGTGATGCTCGACGGGCTGTGGCACACCCGGCTGACCGAGGGGCCAAATGGGCATGTTGGCCGACCCTACACCTGGGTGATGGCTGCGGCAGCGGTACTCGCTCATCCGGATCCACATCCGAAGCGTGCCCTGGTCATTGGCGCAGGCGTGGGAGTGTCGGGCGTGACGCTCGCTGGGGTCGATGGACTGCAAGTCGATGGCTACGAGATCAATCGCACCCTGAAGCGAGTATTGGTCGACCTGCCCGAACAGACACTGGGTGCCCTCTATCACGAGCGTCTACGTTGGATATGGCAGGATGCGCGCACCGGGTTGGCGCTGGACGAAACCCGATATGACATCATCCTGTCGGCTCCTCTGCACCTGCGGCAAGCCGGCTCCAGCCTGTTGCTGAGTCGGGAGTACCTGCGCTTGGTCAAGTCGAGGCTGGCGGAAGGGGGAGTGGTCGCGGTGTACTCGAATGAAGGGCCCGGCGCGCAGACCCTGCTCGTGCAAGCCACGCTCGCCGAAGCATTTGAATACCGGACGTCCTGGTACGACGGCATCGTGACGGTGGCCTCTGACCAACCGATCGAGATCACGCCCGCGCTGCTGGAGACCCGGATGGGGCGTCCAGATCTCTTGTACCGCCAGATGAAGGCCCTCGACCGAGCACTCTCGGAGACGGGCGGCGTCTACGCACTCTGGGATGGCGACACCCACACTCGAGTCGTAGGCGACCAGGTGATTGTCGACGACTGGCCTCTGGTCGAACATCCCAAGGTCGCGAGCCAGCTGGTGCGAAAGCGACCAAGCGCAGAGTAGTACAGTGCGCCCCGAGCAAGGAGACTGCTGTGCCTGAAGCGACTGCATTCCTGTTGGCTGCCGGATTCGGCTCTCGCCTTCGCCCTCTCACTCTGGCGCGTCCCAAGCCGCTCTTGCCCCTCTGTGGTGCACCCATGCTCGACCATGTCTTGGCGCGGGTTCGTCAACATGGTCATGAGCATGTGATCGTAAATGCCCATCATCTCTGGCAAAAGGTTGCGGCTTGGGCCGAGGACCGCGGAGTGGCGCTGCAGGTGGAGCTGCCAGAAGTCCTGGGTACTGGAGGCGGACTGAAAGCAGCCGCGGAGCGCATGGCTGAGCGTTTTGTCGTGGTCAATGGCGACATTCTCAGCGACATCGACCTCTCCGCCTTGATGGCCGCCGTGCCGGATGGAGGGGCGGCGATGGCCCTGCGCGCCGACCCGGACCTCGGTGCCCGTGCGCCCGTTGAGGCCGATGCTGATGGAGTGGTGGTGCGGATGCGGGAGTTTGCGGGTACCCCTGGACTGGGCATCGAGGGGACCCACTTCACGGGTATTCATGCCGCGCACCGGCCAATTCTCGATGATGTTCCGGATGGTTTTGCGTGCATCGTTCGGTCTGCCTACACCACGCGCCTGCCCGAGCGGCGGATTCGCAGCATCCGACACTCCGGAACCTGGATCGACATCGGTACGCCCGGCGACTACCTCGAGGCGAACCTCGCAGTGCTCGATGGCCGCCTGGAGACTGCTCTTCCGGTATGGGAGCTGGGTACAGGCCAGCCCGGAGACCGGTGGGTGGGGCGGAGTGCCCGCGTGGATGGTTCGGTCACCCACAGCATCATCGGCGCTGGCGCGACGGTGCCGTCCGACGCCACCCTCCGTGAGTGTGTGGTCTGGGATGGGGTCGCGGTCCCCCCGGGAACCCACTTCCGCTGCATCTTCTTCGATGATGGCGTACTTCGCCTGGGCGACTCCGAGTAGACTGCTGCCTCGATGGGAGGTCGCGATGCGCTCGTTTCGGTTTTGTGCTTGGACACTTGGTGCAGCGTTCGGAGCTCTGACCGCCTGCTCGGATACTGGAGACGGCAAGGATGTCGCCTCCGGAACCACCACCGATGACACCGACGCGGACACCGACACCGACACCGACGCCGACACCGACGCCGACACCGACGCGGACACCGATGCCGACACCGATGCCGACACCGACGCCGATCCCTGTGATGCGGAGCGTGTCGGGGAGCTGCCCTCCGAAGTGGTCTGGCTCCAATACGACGGCGAGTCCACCGCCACGTTCAGCCTCGCAGACGGCGTGCTGAGCGACCGGTGGGAAGGGAGCTATGGCACGTACAACCTCAACGAGGTCGGCGTCGCCGGTGCACAGGGCTTCCTGCTCGAGAGGCCCGGTCGGGTAGTGGGTGCCCAGGTGCAGTGGAACAACCTCGCGGATGCTCCGGCCCCGGTGCCTCTTCAGTTTTGGCCAGACTTCGGCAGCGACGGCTACATGTGGGACCTCGAGGCGCCCATCGCCGAGCCCTTCCGTTGTCTTTCGGCCGCCGACGAGGGGACATGGGTGGACTATGTGCTCGACGAACCCATCGTGGTGAGCCAGCCCCTTCACGTGTTTGCAGGCTACGAGAAGGAACGGGGTGCCGATACTCCGGCCATTCTTCAGGAGGATTTCTGGTACGAGGGGGACCTGCCGCACGCCGGTGTGCGCTTCCTTGGTGTCGATGACGAGCTCTACTACCTGGGCCTCGCGAGTCCCTGGTACACGTGGCGCATCCGCCTTGCCGTGATCTACGACGATGACATTCTTCCTGCAGACAAGCCCTTCCGTATGCTCGAGGCCGAAGTGGACGACATGGGCGTTTCCGCCTCAAGTCGAGTGGCTTGGGGGGACTACGACAACGACGGGGACGACGACCTGATGACCAGTGGTCCGGCGCTTTGGCGCAACGACGGCGGCACGTTCACCGACGTCTCGGCCACAGCCCTACCCGCTGGAGTGGGGGCAAGCGGTGGAGTGTGGGGAGACTACGACAATGATGGATGTCTGGACTTCTTCGGCCAGGGCACCTCCTACACCACGGGGGATCTGCTCCTGCACAATGCCTGCGACGGGACCTTTGACGACGTCACTCTCGAGTCGGGGATTCATGACATCCAGTCCGAGCGCGACTGCGATGGAGATGGGACCGAGGAACACTCTCCTACGGAGGGCTCAGGCTGGACGGACGTAGACAATGATGGCTGGCTTGACCTCTACATGGCCAACTACGAGTGCTCCAGCGAGCACGACTACTTCCAGAACTACGACGACCGCCTATGGCGCAACAACGGCGATGGCACGTTCACAGACTGGACCGAGACGGCCGGGGTGCCCACGAGCAACGAAGCTGGGCGCGGGGTCACGGTGGGGGACTACGATCTGGACGGCGACATCGATGTGTTCGTGTCGAACTATCGCCTCGACCGCAACTTCTTCCTGGTCAACGAAGGCGACGGCACGCTGACCAACGAGGCCAACGGCAACGGCACGGAGGGCACGCTGGTGAACGGTGCATACGGTCACACCATCGGCGCTGTGTTTGGCGACATCGACAACGACGGCGATTTTGACATGGTGCATGCCAACCTTGCCCACCCGTTTTTCTATCACTTCTCCGATAAGTCCGGTGTGATGATGAATGACGGCTCCGGGGTGTTCACCGACGAAGCCGCTTCTCGCGGCCTGTATTACCGCGAGACCCACTCGAACCCCTCCTTGTTTGATGCAGACAACGACGGTGACCTCGACCTGTTCATCACATCGGTCTATCGAGAGCGCGACAGCGACTTCTATGAAAACGACGGTACTGGACACTTCACGCTGCGCAACTTCGAGAGCGGACTGGTCCAACAGAACGGCTGGGGAGCGGCGGTGGCTGACCCTGACGGCGACGGAGACCTCGATTTGGTGGCGTATCAGTTGTTTGAGAATGAGCCGGCCACAGCGCACGGCTGGGTGAAAGTCACTGCGGTGGGGGGCGCGGGAGCGGGAGGACTGGCCAATCGCAGCGCCATTGGCGCCGTTGTGATGGTGACCTCGGCTCTCGGTGACCAGATGCGGATGGTCAGCGGTGGTTCCGGCACCGGCGTGCAAGACAGCCTCACGCAGCATGTGGGCCTGGGTGACGACGACCGGGCCGACCGCGTCACGGTCTGGTTCCCTGGGGGCGCTTCCGTCTCGGTAGACGATGTGTTGTCGGGTAGTCGCTTGTGGATCCACGAAGACGGCCGGACTTCGATGGGCACAGTGCCGCCTGAATGGTAGCGCGGGGTCAGCTGTCGGTGGTGTAGGGGGCGAGCTGCCACTGGATGGGGCGTGGAATGGAGATGCGGGCGTGCCAGCCGTCGTCCATCCACTCCTCACGGAGAATCTCGCCGTATTCATGTACCAGCGCAGCGAAGCGGGCGTCGGTATGCGGAATCATCACCTGCAGCTGCACCCAGTCGGTATTTCGCCGCCGAACCACAAGCTCCGCAAGGGTGTCGAGTCCGAAACCGGACTGCGCGCTGATGGATACAGAGTCGGTGAAGTGGCTGCGAAGTTCCACCATGGTGGTGGGGTCGATCGGCCGGTCACACTTGTTCAGCGCACCGACCACCCGCTCGAGGTCTACTCCAAGGCCTGAGAGCACACCATGTACGGCCGACACCTGATCGAGTGTGTCCGGGTGACTTGCATCCACCACATGGATCAAGAGATCGGCATGCAGAGCCTCGGCGAGGGTGGAGCGGAAAGAGGCGACCAGATGGTGTGGCAGGTCGCGTACGAAGCCCACGGTGTCGCTCACGGGGATGTCAACGCCAGGACGGACCGACCACCGCCGGGACACCGTGTCGAGGGTCGCGAAGAGCTGGTCGGCGGCGTAGGTGCCCGCCTGCGTGAGCGTGTTGAGCAGGGTGCTCTTTCCGGCATTTGTGTAGCCCACGAGGCCGATGGTCCAGACGCGATGGTTTCGAGCGGTGACCTGTCGTTCGCGGCGACGAAGCACTTGCTCGAGCTCGTGCTTGAGCTTCGAGATGCGCTTCTGGACGATGCGGCGGTCGATCTCGATCTGCTGTTCGCCGGGACCACGGGTACCGATTCCCCCTGAACGCCCTCCGCCACCGCCGGCCTGGCGCTCGAGGTGAGACCACATCCCGCGCAAGCGAGGGGCGGTATATTGCAGCTGCGCCAGCTCCACCTGCAGCATGGCTTCGCGGGTTCGTGCCCGCGCGGCGAAGATGTCGAGAATCAGCTCACTACGGTCGATGACCCTGCAGCCGAGCCGCTTTTCGATTTCGCGGATCTGGGCGGGAGAGAGCTCGTTGTCAAACACCACCAGGTTGGCATCGCGCTGGACGAGCTCGAACTGGATCTCATCGATCTTGCCTCGGCCCAGGTAGGTTGCGGGATCCACTGGGCGCTGCGCGGTGTCTTCCCCTCGAGAGAGGCCGCGCTTTTGGATGACCCGTCCGACGGCCCGACCGCCCGCTGCAGCGACCAGGCTCTCGAGCTCATCGAGGCGGGTGTCGGGGGACAGGTGACCGTCCTGGGCGTACAGGCCGGCGAGGATGGCCTGATCGCCGGAGCCCGTGTTCTTTCGGCTTTCGAGCATGTGCGGTCCGGTGGGAATGCAAGATGGGCAATCTGGCCCATCTCTGTGCGGTCGTCGAGTGCGGACCTGGTCTTGGGCTTCGAACGTCTCTTGCGCCGCATGGCCATCTGCACTGGTGTGGGGCGGTCGCCTGTGTGGGCTCAGTCGTGGGGAGTGAATCGAAATGCACGCGCCAGGGGACTGTTTGCCAGGCGATGGATCCCGTTCCGGTCGGCGGGATCTCGGTGTGGCCTGGGAGGGGCACTCGAAGGCGTTGGCGCGGCGGTGGTGCGATCCAGTCGATCGGGCCAGCGTCTCGCGACCCAGGCCTCAAAGTGCGGAGTGAGCCGATCCCGCGCGTCTGGTACGAGCGAGGATGCTCGCACAAACCATTGCTGGATCAGGGCGCGCTCGGCAGGGGTGGCGTCGGCCGGCAGGTCGAGCTGGGGCGACATCGTGGGAGACCGCTCTTCGTGCACGACCTGGGTGGAGGCAAGCCGGTCCCCAAGCCGAAGCGCTCGCTCGCTCACTCCGACCAGGATGGTTCCCAGCGCGAAGCAGCATGGCAGGTTGTCGATCGGACGACACAAGTTGCGGACCAGTACCTGCCCTGGAGTGACCGGGCCGCCCTTGGCGTTGATCACGCGAATTCCCATGAAGCGCTTGCCGAGCGTCTGTCCCCCAAGCGTGGCCTCCTGGATGGAAAACAACAGCCACTGCGTGCCGAACCAGGCGCCCAGCCCCATCCCGAGCTGGGGAAGCGTGGGCAGCTGCCCAGGAAAGCGCAGCGCGAGGCCCAGGATCAACACGGTCCAAAAGAACACAAGGACGAGCATATCAACGATATAGGCGGCAGATCGGCTGCCCACCGAGGCGATACGGCGCGGATCTGCTCGACCGAGCGTCAAGGGTTGAAGCGAAGGCATGGCAGCTCCGGGTGGACCAGCTCCATTGGGTTAATCCGGCGGCGGTGACGGGGGCGCGTGCATCGAGGTTGCAAATGAATGGGCAGGTGTGTGTGGTGACGGGAGCCACGTCGGGAATTGGCTTGGAGACGGCTCGTGGTCTCGCCAGCCTCGGGGCGCATGTGGTTCTCACCGCCCGGACTGCAGAAAAGGGGAATGCGGCCATCGCCGACATCCGCTCCTCGATTCCCGATGCCTCGCTTGAGGTCGTGCTGCTCGATCTTGCCGACTTGTCGAACGTTCGGTTTGCGGGCCGTACGCTCCGTGAACAACATCCGCGCGTGGCCGTATTGGTGAACAATGCCGGCGTGTTCGAAGCCACGCGGCGTGAGACGGTCGATGGCTTCGAGTCCACCTTTGGCGTCAACCACCTCGGACCGTACCTGTTCACTCGATTGCTGCTGCCGGCGCTTCTTGCGGGAGGTGCATCGCGTGTGGTCAACGTCACGAGCGAGGCCCATCGCGGCTCGGAAGGTCTGGCGTTTGACGACCTCGACTGGTCGGACCGGGCGTACTCCGGCTTTCGGGCCTATGCCGACAGCAAACTGGCCAACCTGCTCTTCACGCGGAGCCTCTCGAAGCGGTTTGATCCGGAGCGACTCGTGGTGCATGCGGTGCACCCGGGCTCGGTGGCGACTGGACTCTTCGAAAAAGATGCACGTCTGTGGGTGCGGCTCGGCATCAGCATCGCACGGTACTTCTTGAAGACCCCTGCTCAGGGAGCCGTGACCTCGTTGCATGCTGCGGCCCACGAAGCAGTCGGCTCCATGACGGGCGGATACTTTGTCGACAGCCGCATCAAAACGCCGAGTCGCTTGGCGAGGGACGACTTGGATGCCGGTCGCTTGTGGCATTTGAGTGCTGGTCTGGTCGATATGGAAGCCTGACGCGGGTCCGCGCTTGGTGGTGCGCGTCGCTACACGGGGTCGGAGGCTGTGGTCTCGAGCGGCAGATGGATCGAGAAGCGTGACCCCTTCCCAAGGGTGCTCCGGGCCGACATTCCGGCGCCGACATCCTCGAGCTCCTGTCGGCTGATGGCCAGACCGAGCCCGGTACCGCTCGCCTTTGTGGTGAAGAAGGGGTCGAAAGCCCGCCGAAGCTGGTCCGGCGCCATTCCCGGTCCGTTGTCCATCAGCTCGATGTGCACGGTCTCGGGATCTTGTACGAAGCGGACATCGACCGTGCTCGCACCCGCCTCGGCAGCGTTGCGAAGGATGTTGCGAACCGCGCGGCGCAGGGCATCGATGTCGAGCTCCATGGGGGGAGGCCGCTCGCCGAGGATGCGAACGTTGAGCCCTTGTTGTTCGAGTGCGCTCAGGTCTGCCGAAAGCACATCTTCGAGCACTTCCCGGGGCGAAGCGAGATGCAGGTCGGGACGTCGACCGCGGGAGAGCTCCAGGTACCGCGCGGTCAGCTGCTCAAGCCGGCGAATCTCGTCGGAGATGGTGTCGAGCATCGCGCGCTGTTCGGGGTCTTCGATCTCGTCGCTCAGCAGATCGGCGTTCAGGCTCATGGCGTTGAGGGGATTGCGTACCTCGTGCGTGATCTGAGCGAGCATCTGCCCCACGAGTGCCAACCGCTCGCTGCGGGCGACTCGGGCCCGGTCGGACTCTCGTCGCGTGATGTCCTCGCCCACGATGAGACGGCCTTCTCCACCTGCGAGAGAGACCACGTCCACGTCGTAGAGGCGGTCTTCGATCTGGAGACCTTCGTGTCTTCCCACGGGGAGAGACGAAAGGGAAGTGGGGACGAAGCGCTCAGAGGCGGTGGGCCACAGCCGCTCTGCCGCTGGATTGGCGATGCGTACCTCGTTGCCGTCCACCACAAGGAGGCCCGCCCGAATGGTGTCGAGGATGCCTCGGAGCTGAGACGTGAGCACATCAAGTGTGCGTGCGCGCTCCGAGAGCCGGCGATCGCGCTCCGAGACGGCCTCGGCCATCGTGTTGAACTCCCGGGCGAGGAGCGTCACTTCGTCGGCACCACGGATGGGAAGGCGGCCCGCATAATCTCCCTGTGCGAGCCGCTGGACCTGTGCAGTCAGCTCGCCGAAGGGCCGCAGAGCCACAAGAGCCGCAGCGGTGAGGAGTCCGGACAGCAAGACGGCGAGCAGAGCAAGCGCACCGGAGACCCGCGTGGCCGTGGCCTGCGCTCGAGCGGTCAGGCGGCTGAGGAGAGTGATTCGACCGTCGACGATCTGAGAGAGCTGGCTGATTCGAAGAATCAGTTGGGTACGCCGTCCGTCGAGATCTGCGATGGTGCGACCGGGCGTGGGCGAGGAGCCATCCTGCGCAGCCTCGTTGGCCCATGCCGCAAAGGCGGTGTCGTAGCCTTGTCGCGCCTCGTCTACGCCTTGTAGGAGTCGCCGGGTCTCGTCGAGCGCAGCCTGATCGCGACTGCCGAGCGGCCCTTTGCGCTCGAGTCGATTGGCGATGCGCTGTCCACGCTCCACTGCGTCGGAGATCCCGCCGCTGTAGAAGTCGGCATTCGCGCGGTAGCCGGTGACCGTGGTTGGGGGGCTCCGCGTGAGTCGGTCGTGTTCGCGGTCCATCTGCCGAGAGATGGTCTCAAGCTCAGCAGCCACGCGCGCCAGTGGCAGGTAGCCCCGGTCCAGCATTGAGACGTTGCGGCCAATGGAATCCAGCTGAAGCAGGCTGTGACCCAGTGCGGTCGCGGATGCCACGAGCGACAATAGGAACGCGAGCAGGATCCGGGTGCGGATCGTGCGAGGGGGGCGAGCACCGGGACTGTCCTGTGATGCGCTCATTTCGGGCGCCAGGCCTCCGCCCGTCCGAACACCTCGGGGAGGCGTCCTTCGGCGACGACCAGCTCCAGCTCGTCGCCCGGCTGCAGGTTCAGTGTGCCCCGTGACCAGACCGTGAGGTTGTCGATGCTTCGGACCTCAAGCGCATGGGTACCAGGGCCCAGGTGGTCGAACATCAAAGGGCGATCGGCATGCAGCAGCGCGGACCGCTTTCCGTCGACCAGAATCGAGAACCTCTGCCCGGTGGTGGCCTTGAGGCGCACGACCGGTGCGTTTGTAGACGGGTTCGGTGGTGGGGTGTCTGTGGAGAGAGAGTCTTCGCCGACCATCAAGCGCACCGTGCCGGTCTCGGGCACCTCAACGGAAATGCTCCGAGCCTTGCCGAAGCGGAAGACTTCAAATGCGTGCTCGCCCGCAGCCACATCGGGGAGGCTCACAGTGCCGGCACTGTAGGTCTTGACCACAGGCACGCCGGCCATTCGCACTTCCGTCGCTACGGTGGTCTCGACGCGAACGGTACCGGCCCACGCGGTTCCGGCACAGAAAAGGCACATGGCGGGAACGAGAAGGCGAACTGGACTGTACATGTTGGTCTCGCGGTGCACTGGATGCGTATCGCGTGCGGTCCGATGGGGGTTTTGTGCGTGCACCATATTGCAGAACCCAGCACTCGCGTGGCATGCATTGGGATATGAAGGCGCCAATCGGCCCGGATTCCACGTAGTCCCGCTGATGGATGGTTGACGGAGCCTCCCGCCCACACTATGCCCGCCCGGCAGATTTGTGGGTTTGCGAGGGGCGCTCCGGCCGCCTCAACGACGGCGCCTCTGGGGCCGACCAGCCAACCCCGTCTTTTTTGTTTTCTTCTTCATCGTCGAGTTTCGAGGGCCGGGTCGGCCCGTGCATCGGTCAGCGATGTACATCCAAAGGCCTGGAGCGGTATTTGCGCGTTGTACAACGCCTCCGCCCGAAGCTTTCGGTCCTCAGTCCACAATTCGACGTTCATGCTCCATCGGGCTCCAGGAGTCGCGACTCATGCAGCAGCAGGCCACCACCGTCACACCCGAACACGTCGCTGCCAACTGGCGCACGCTCATTCGTCCCGAGCGGGTCGAGATCGACGGAAAGTCGAACGATGTCTACGGCAAGTTCGTCGTCCGTCCGTTGGAGCGTGGCTACGGCAACACGCTGGGCAACGCTCTCCGGCGAATTCTTCTGTCCAGCCTTCAGGGTGCAGCCATCACGAAGGTTGAGGTCAAGGGCATCTTGGACGGAATCGGCGCCATTCCTGGTGTGGTCGACGACGTCGCTGACATCGTCCTGAACCTCAAGGGAGTTCGCCTGTCCACGCTGTCTACCGAGCCCATCCAGGGCCGGATTCAGGCAAAGGGCAGCGGGGGTGGAATGACCCCCGTGACCGCCGGCGACCTTGTCTTTGATGGTGACATCGAGGTCACCAATCCCGATCACCCCATCGCGACACTCACCGGATCGGGCACGCTCGACGTCGATGTGACCGCCGAGATGGGCCAGGGCTACGTGCTTGGCGGCGATGCCAACATGGGCGATGGTGCACTTCGGGTCGATGCGCGCTTCAGCCCCATCCGCAAGGTCCGCTACACCGTCACCAACGCTCGCGTGGGACAGCGCACCGACTACGACCGCCTCTCCCTCGAGGTCTGGACCGACGGTCGCGTGCTTCCGGAAGACGCCGTTGTCTATGCTTCCCGGGTCTTCCGCGAACAGCTTCAAGTCTTCATCAACTTCGAAGAGGAAGAAGAGCCGGAACCCGGAGCCGTCGATGCACCGAGCTGGCCGGAATGGCTGGGTCGGCGAGTCGACGAGCTCGAGCTTTCCGTGCGTTCGGCGAACTGCCTGCGCAACGCCAACATCGTTCAGGTCTGGCAGCTCTGCGAAAAGACCGAAGCGGAACTGCTCAAGACGAAGAACCTGGGGCGCAAGTCGCTCAACGAGATCAAGGACACCCTCGCCGAGCTCGAGCTTGCGCTGGGGATGGACCTCGCTGGCTACCCCAAGGACTGAGGGTCGACCTGTATCGGGGCGGTGGTCGTCCCGACACGAGTGTGTGACCGGATCGAACTGCCCGGGCGATCGTGGAATCGCCTGAACCTGGCCCGGCATTCTCGGATGCCCGGAGGATTTGATGCGAAAGCTGTCTCCTGTTCTGTTGACTGTTGGTGTGCTTCTCGTTGCGGCCTGTGATGGCGGCGGCGCGGCGCCGGCTGCTTCGGGTTCAAAGACGGGCGATGCGGCTCCGGCTGCGTCGGCCGCGTCTGCGGTTGACATTGGCGAAGTGCTGGCCGATGTGGACGGTGTGCCCGTGGGCTCCACCGAGTTTAAGGAAGCGGCCGCCCGACGGAAGCCCGCAGATGGTGAGAAGCTGTCCCTCGAAGAGCGGAAGGAAGTCATCGACCGCCTCGTCGATGAAAAGCTCCTCTACAAGGCCGCGCTTGGGAAGGGACTCGACAAGGACCCGAAGGTCCAGAAGGTCATGGTCAACACCTTGCTGCGGCAGGAAGTCTACGCCAACGTGCGCAACTCCGATTTCTCCGATGAAGAGCTGCAGGCGTACTACGAGTCGCACAAAGACGATTTCGTGGTCCCCGAAAAGGTTCAGATCAAGCGGATTCTCGTCAAGGCCGGGAAGGACCGCACCGAGGCTGAGGCGCAGGACATCGCGAAAGAAGCGCACAAGCGCTTGAAGAAAGACCCATCGGCGTTCAAGGACGTGGCGGCAAAGGTGTCCGAAGACCCCTACCGTCGCCGGGGCGGTGACGTGGGCTTCGTGCCGCGCAGTGGCAAGCCTGGTCTGGCCGACAGTGTGGTTGAGAAGGCGTTCTCGATGAAGGTCGACCAGCTCTCGGAGCCCTTCCTCACCGAAGAAGGGGTCAACATCATCCTCGTGGCAAACAAGCGCGAGCGCGTCGAGCGCACCTTCCAGCAGATGAAGGGTTCCGTGCTGCGCAAGGTCAAGAACGAGAAGCTCAAGGAGATGTACGAGTCGTACGTCGCCAACCTTCGCACCGGCGCCAAGATCACGATCGACGAAGGCAAGCTCGGTAGCTTGGAAGTGCAGGCCAGCCGGCGGGCCGGTCCGGGACCGGGCGCGAAGAAGATGACCCTCGGAAATGGCGAAGATGCAGCACCCGGAATGGGTGAGTAGTCCGATGTGGCGGTTGCTTCGAGTTCTGACCGCGGTGGTTCTCCTGGGGCCAGCGGTCGGACTTGGGCTGCCGTGGGGAGTCACTGTGGCCGAGGCCGCAGTGACCGACCGAATCGCTGCGGTGGTCGACAACGACGTCATCACCCTTAGCGAAATCTACGAGCTGGGCGGGGACTACATCGAGCAGGCGGCTGCCACCGCAGGCATCACGCCCGAGCAGCGGCGTGAACTGGAGCTCGAGGTACTGGATACGCTCATTCTTCGGCGTCTCGTGTCGCAGGAGATGGTGCGGCTTGGAATGGATGTCTCCGAGGAGGAACTCGACGCATCGGTTGCCGACATCGCATCGCGAAACGGGATGGAAACGGGAACTTTGCGGCGAGAGGTCGAAGCCCAAGGAATGACCTGGGACGGCTACCGACAGGAGATCCGCGAAAATCTCCGGCAGTCGAAGTTCAACTCCTACGTGATCCAGCCGCGAATCACAGTGAATGAAGACGAGCTTTCCGATGCCTATCGGCGGATGTTTGCTTCGCGCAATCAACCGCGAGTGGTGGACCTCGGAGCCATCTTCTTTCGGGTACCGGCAGGGGCCGACGAGCCCGCGGTTGCGGCCGTGATGGCCAAGGCGGAAGCTGCCCGAGACCGTGTGCGCGCGGGCACGGAGTTCAGTGTGGTGGCTGCGGCGCAGGATGAAGGTGGGTTCGGCAGCAACGGCGGTCGGATGGGCACCTATGAAGAAGGGCAGCTCCAAGCGGAAATGGGATCGGTGGCCTTCGCTCTTGGTGTGGGAGAGGTGTCGGATCCGGTCTTGACCCCGCGTGGAGTGTTCGTGTTCACGGCATTCGATACCCGTCGGAAGGAACCGCCCCCCATGGATAGTGTTCGGGATCAGCTCCTTGACCAAGTCTACTCTGGGCGCATCGAAGAAGAGACCGACCAGTGGTATCGCCAGGCGCGGCGTCGCTCCGCGGTGGAAATCAAGCTGGAGATCCCAGGTGCATGAGCCGGCTCCCGCTCGGTTCGGGAGCGGTGCATCGTGGCGGCATGCTTGGGGAGCCAAGCGGCGCACGAGCGCACCATGAAGCCCATTGTCTTGACGCCGGGGATGGGTGTGGGTCCGGAAGTGACCGCTCGAGCCCTCGCGCTTCAGCCGAGCTGGCGTCCGATTCTGCTGGCAGGACGCGCCAATGTGGTGCGACCGGCCCTCGAGGCCGAGGGGCTCGCCGGCCTCGGAGAGCACGAACCAGCGCCGGCGCCAGGGCGCGAGGCGCTGGGACACCTCGAGCGTCGCCGCGGCCGTCGTCTCCGGCGCCTCCTCGCTGTCGTCCTCGTACTGGAGCGGCGGTAAGACATAAAAGAAACCGTGCGCACAATCCCCATCATTGTCAATATACATGGCTGCTGCAATATCCTCCAGGCCCTGGTTCGAACAGAACTCAAAAGGAAACGCGCCCCTCAGCAAACAATCCTTCTGCACTAACCACCGGCGCTTGAGCTCGCCGCACTGGCCGCAGCGGTTCTTGCTCATGCCCTGCTCCGTGAGCCACCGCCCGCGCTCGATGCGCAGGTACCGGTTGCCATCCTTGTTCTTACTTCGATGGCGATGTTTGCCCCCCGAATCTTTGCTTCCCGGTACCAGGCGGCAATAGCTGGTAAACTGCCTGGACGAGGGAAAACGGGTGATATCGCCACTCTCAGCAATCCCCGTCCAGGCACACGCCAATCCAAACCCTGGCAACACCTTCAGTCGCTCCAGCTGATCGGTAAACTCCACCTGCTGTTCAATCGTATGCTCCAACACCCCCACTTGATCCTGTAG
>CAJWOS010000001.1 GCA_913044235.1 uncultured Pseudomonadota bacterium | reverse complement strand
CAGGAGAACCTGGCGATCCATGACTGCTACCTGGTTGGTGGGGCGGTCCGGTGTGACGCCAAGAAGGAGTGGAAGCGCGCGGGAGACGCTGTACAGGGAACACTCTTCAACGTCTACAACGCCAGAGACGCAGTGCTCGCGAAGCTGTTTCGCTTCGCCGAGCTCAACCGACGGGCGTGCGGCTGTCGTCAGATCACGTCCGAGCACCGCAGTTTCTGCAACATCGACGCCACAGAGTTTCTCGATACGACAGGCCACTTCCAGTATCCTCGGTGCATCAATGAATTTCTCCGAGATCAGCTGGCACTCGCCCTGCCTACCATCTGACGTCACCTCTCCGCATCCAGAATGAGCCATATGGAAAGGCCGGTTCTGCAACGCCTTGAGCCCGCTCGCGGTCCGGTGCCGGTCGCCCATGCTCGCCTGCCGACTACCCCCGAGCAGGCCAGGCCACTTGCAGAGCCCGGTCGACCGCAGCGATGGTGCCGTAGCCGCCAGCACAGTAGCCAAAGAGGAACACGGGCTGTGCAAGGGAAGCGCCGAGGAGGGGCTCGATGAGACCGCCCATGGTGTACGCGGTGCCCACTGCCATCCCGCTGGCGAGCGGCACAGTGATCAGCGCCGAGACCAGGAACCGCAGAGGCCGACGCTGAGAGAGCAGGTGGTGGGTAAGCTGCGCGAGCATGATGAACCTCCGAAGGCGAGGGAACGTGTAGACGATCATGAACGCACACAGCGGACACTGCCTGTCCGCTGGCCCCTCATCGACACCGGCACCATCCATCCATCGACCGCTCGGCCAGCACGGATTCACCCCTCCATCCTCGTCTGCACCCACCCGGTGGGATCACCCAGGGTAGAAGGCCCCCACCCCGCTCCCTGCGAGAGATCCATGCCCGAGCTTCGCTTCGCCGTCGGTGCCACCGTCCTGTGCAACTTCGGCCCAAGCGGCTGGAAGCTTGGTCGGATCATCGCGCTGCACTACCGCGAGCCCGAGTGGCCCGCCGGTCAGGTGGTCCCCTACCAGGTTCTCCTGGAGGCCGACCAAAAGCTCATCTACGTGCCGAGAGACGACCCCCGGTACTGTCGTGAGGCCACCCCCGAGGACCGCCGCATCGCTCGCCGGCCGGATGCGCTCGCCGCACTCCCGCCCGACCCGGACGCCGCAGGAGACCTTCCTGCGCCTGCGGCACCCCAGATGCGCGCCCGCACCGGGCTCGACTGCTCCAGCGCCGAGGCTGCTCCCGGCAGCCCCGGCTACCGCAGCGGCCAGTGTGAGTGCTGCGGTCCGTGTCCCCAGCACTGGTCGGCCGCCGAGCTGTAC
The DNA here is from genome assembly GCA_913044235.1 of uncultured Pseudomonadota bacterium. GTDB lineage: Bacteria > Myxococcota_A > UBA796 > UBA796 > UBA2385 > CAJWOS01. The sequence continues at coordinate 46,171 of CAJWOS010000001.1, read as the reverse complement.
AGCGAGCACTACCGCTGCGCCGCCCGCAACGGCATCCCCGTGACGCAGTGCGGGTTCGACCTCGGCACACTCCAGGTGGGCGACACCGTGCACCATCCGCCTGGAGCCACATCCGGAAGCGGTGAGGGATTCCTGCAGAGTCCCATGCTCGTGCGGCTCCCACCCGGCTTGCGCTTTTCAGACGACGGCGGGCTCACCGGCACGGTGCAATTCGATCCGCACCGGAGCGACACCTATGCGGTCGAGTTCGTGGCCGTGAGCACGGCCCGCTGGGACGATCCCGCCGTGGGCATCGTGCGCATGGAGATCGCCTTCGTGGTGGAGGGCAACACAGCGCCTGCCGAATTCGACCGTGCAGCCTTCGAGGAGACCCAGCAGGAAGCCCGCACAACTGCCGAGCGCCTGCTGCATGACATCAGCGACACCTGGGCCTTGTGGGAGCGCCAGGCCCTCAGCAACCGCCGCACATGCGATCAGATCCTGGCCGCACTGGACCGCCTCCGGTCCCTGCTCGAGCAACACCCCCGCCTCGATGGTGGCCAGTGGTGGCTCTGGCTCGGCGGCTTCCACATGAACGTGCACAAGCTGCTCGAAAACACCCTGTTCGAGTGTGAGCTGTACCTGGGCCATGCCCTCACGTTCAGCGATCCAAACGTGCGCCGCATGGCGGAGCAGAACCTCGCGGGCTGCTACAGCAAGCGGCGCCTCGAGGCTGCGCGCTTCCTGTGGATCGATGGGATGCAGCAGATGATCGACGGCGAGTGGGTCACAGCCGCCGACACCTTCCATCGAGCGGCAGACCTCCAGGACGGCTGGGGCTGGGCAGTAAACTACGGCGACATCTGGATGGGCGAAGCGGCCGCACGCCTGGTGCATGGGGCCACGCTCGCGGTGCGCAGCGGGGGCCAGGATGCCGAGGCCTTGCCGTGGATCTCTGCCTCCGTGCAGCTGCTGGAGAAGGCCGTGCAGCGGTCGAGCGAAGCCGGAGTGTTCGGTCCGGGGGGCCATCCTTGGGTTGCCGAGCTCACCACAGCGCTGCGTGCCTACCGCGATCTCGTGAGCCAAAGCGCCGACCTCACCGACTGGCTCGAGGCCTTCCAGCAGCGCACCGTGTACTGGTGTGCCCAGGTGCTCAGCGGCACCACGCCCTTCCCGCCCAAGCCAAGGCCTCGACTGGAGTCAGCCGCCGACTTGATCGCACGCCTGCCAGGACACAACCCCTAAGGCCCCACGGGGGAACCTGGGCGGGGGCCGGCCGTCTTCAGCCGGCTTCGATCTTCAGAGCCAGCATGCAGGCTTCTTCCCACAGAATCTGCCCATCGCGCACCGCCGCTGCGTAGGTACCCGCCCCGAAGCCCGGCACCACGAACAGCGCAGACTCCACCGTGGTGTCGCCCACCTGCCGGCGGATCTGACCATGGATTTCCATGAAGGCGGTGCTGTCGACCGCCGGACCACCGGCATCGGCGATCTGGGCCCGGAACGCACCGAAAAATTCCACGAAGGCCTCACGGGGTACCGGCGGCACACCGGGCACACCACTGAGGTGGTAGGCAGGCGCCTGCACCCGATGGATGGCTTTGGCATCCCCACGACGCCACCCGTCGATGTAGGCGTTGAGGGCAGCGAGATCGTGCGCGGGCACTTCGGTCATGGGTGTCTCTCCAGGACAGTGTGCAGAGGGGGCTGCGTTCGTGCAGACCCTACCCTCGAGCGGCCGCTTCGCGCGCCAAATGCGACACCACACACCCTCAGTCAGCCACCACCGACCACGCAATGACCGCCTCGATCGGCGGATGATCGGACAAGTCCACGCCTGATGCCGACACGAACTCCTCGGAGCGCGACCACTCCAGCACCTCGAGCGTGAGGGTGGTCGAGCTGCGCACACGGATGTGGTCGATGTGGTTCGGCTCAGGGCAGTCCACCAGATCGCAGGCCCGCAGCAGCCCCGCGTCGTCGTACTGCGCCAGGTTGGCTTCATCGGCTGGATCGCCCGGCCGGAGGTTGAAGTCGCCCGTCAGCAAAAATGCCTGGCCTTCGCCATAGGAATCCACGGCAGCGATCACCTGGTCGACCTGGGTGCGGCGCGCGGCTTCGTCGGCATCTCCTCCACCCGCCTCATGGTGGGTGTTCAGCACCTGCAGTGACTCACCCCCGAGCGTGAGCATCGCGGTCTGGAAGCCCTTCGAGGCGAGGCAGTCCGAGGCTGCATCAAGCACTCCGTTGCAATCGGTGTAGTGCTCTTCCTGGTATTCGACCGCCGGCTGGGGCAGCAGCAGAGACAAGCCCGAGCCATAGTAGCGCCGGTCATTGAGCGGAGCGGAAAACCACCGCACCTCGGCGTGTGGGGTGTCCTCGGTGAGTGCGGCGTGGCCGATCTCGTCAAAGTCTTCCTGGAGACCCACGAGATCGTAGTCCGACAGGAGTGGTTGGATCGCCGGCATGCGGTCGAGCAGATCCCCATCGGCCGACGACAAGCCGTCCGGCAAGCCTGCCACGTTGTAGGTGAGCACCCGGAGCGTGCCCTCGGTGGGAATCACATCATCGACAGGCGCCTTGTCCGGCGGGGGCGAGGCGCATGCAAGGAGCCCCAGCGAGAGAGGCAGGAATCGGAGTGGGTCGCGCATGGTGGACAGTGTGGCACACTGCTGGCTCGTCTGCGAAGCGGCGTGGGCGCCCTGAGCACCGACCCACCCTCTCCACGCCCCTGCGCGTGGGCATGCAAGTCCAACAAACCAAAACGCCGCCTCCAGCAAGCCTGAAGGCGGCGAATCGGTGCGGGTCAGCACGAAGCCAGCGTCTACTTGCTGGCCATCGCGCCTTCCTGACCGGCCACCCAGCTGGCGTGCTGCTCGACGTCGCCGAAGAACATGTCGCGCACGTGAGGGCTCTTCACCGCGTACTCCTGGCCCTTCATGTAGTCGGGCAGGGTGATCTCGACCTCGTAGCCCTCGACTTCCGCCCAGAGCGCAGCGGCCGCGTCTTTGTAGCTCAGCTCACCGGCGTCGACGCGCTCCATGATGGCGAAGCAGCGGTTGAAGAAGGGCTTGAAGCCTGGATCTTCAAACTCGGTGGAGATCGGATCTTCGGGCGCACGGTGGCGGCTGAAGCGGCCCATCAGCATGACCGACCCGAGGTTGGTCTCGATCATCATCGTGCCGACCACCCACACGCGGTACCACGCGTTCCACAGGTCGAAGTCGCGCCACGACACATACGACGCCCACACCAGGCGGTCGGCGTAAGCGAGCATGCGGTCCTGAAGCTTCTGCACCGGTGCGAAGCGCTCCACTTCGAAGTTGTCATCTTCGAGTGCACCGAGAAGGGGTGGCAGCAGCGACCGAATGACTTCCACCGCGCCGATGAGGCCGCGGGAGAACATGGGGTCGACGAAGGCCGAGGCGTGGGCGGAGAGTGCCCACCGACGCCCAACCGACTGTGTGGACGAGTACTGGATCCGGCCAGTCTTGATCCACGGGCGCACAGGCTCAGCATCCGCAAACTGCCGCGCCACGCTGGGCAGCTGCTCCGCGAGGAACGACTTGAAGTCCTTCGGGCTGTGCCGCTCCGGATCCCACGCCATGCCCACGCTGTACACATGGTTGGTGCCGCCTTCCCAGTTGTCGAACGGGATCACGTAGATCCAGCCACCGTCGAAGAGGTGGTGGAGCGTACCGTCGGTCCAGCTGTGCGACATCTCGCTCTCAGCCACATCTTCGAAGTTCTTCACGCCCTTCATGTGGGTGAACATCGCCTGCGACTTGAGCCGCTGGTTGGGCTCCTCGTGCCGAAGGCCAAAGTGGTTCGCCAGCACACTGCGCACCCCGGTGCTGTCTACGATGTAGCGCGCACGATGCACCTCGCCGCCGGCATGAACAGTGACTCCATCATCGTCGATCTCCACCGAGTCAGCCCGCGTGTTCTCCAGAGCCTTGCAGCCATACTTCTTCGCAACGTTGAAGAGCCAGAGGTCCACATCTGGCCGATAGAGGTGATTTTCGTCGCGCCACACGTTCCCGAACTGCTGCGCTTCCTCCGACTTGTGCTCTTCGCCGAGCCCATGGTAGACGAAGCCGAAGATCTTCTTGATGCCCGAGGAGGGACCGGCGACCTCACGTGCGCCGAAGGGCGAGTCGAGACCGATCTTATCGAGCTCGGGCACCTTGTACTCCCGCGCCAGGAGAGAAAGCACCTGCGACGTCTGCGGGATGGTGGACTCACCGATCGCGAAGCGAGGGTGCTGGCCAGCGTCGACAAGCAGCACATCGTGCCCGTGCCGGGCGAGAATCGCGCCGAGGATGGTCCCCGAGAAACCAGAACCGAGAATGATGACGTCATGCATGGTGCAACTCGCATGTGTTCGGGTGCGGTCAGCTATCAGCGCACCCCTTTGTGGCAGTACAAACTATATCCCAACATCGTACCGATTTTTGCAGCAGACTTTGTGAATGGCAGGCTCGGGCTGCTCATCGTCCCTTCATCGCCCAGCACCCCACCCAGCGGGAATGGCACGCCGCCACTCCGTGGGGGACCGAGCCGACCCCATTCCTGCCGTGCACTACTTTCGCAAGCCCAGGCCCAGAGCTTCGCTGTTCTGCTCCAGCTGCCGCATCATCGCGTCTGCGAGCAGTCGGTGACCAAGCGGGTTGGGGTGCTCATCCCAGGATGCAATCGACAGCTCGTCGACGGTGTGATCGCCATAGGCTCCGTCCAACGTGAGTGTGACCATGTCGAGGCTTTCTGCGACGGCTTTCTGCGAAGTGCGCACCTCGGCATACTCGGGGTGCGACGGCTTGTTGACCGGCAGCCACATCCAGGCCGCCTTCGCGCCATCGCGGGTGCAGAGCTCTACGGCATCCCGCAGGAAGTTGCCCGGCAGCTCGGCCGACGACACCCACATCTGCTCGCGATCCTCGCGATCGTTGGTTCCGGCCGTCACGCCGTTGCGCTCCAGCCACTCGTTGAGCCAGGGCTTCGGGTAGAACTTCACCTGGTCGTCGGAGCGCGACATCCGCTTCGCCAGTCGCTTCGGCTGCATCGCATGGTCGATCAGGATCACGAGATCGGGCTCAAACGAAGGCACCATCTCCATGCACTGTCCGACCGTGCTGATCAACAGGTAGCCTTCTTTGGCAAAGTTCAGAATCTCGTACCGCTCATACTTGCCACCGGCGTACCGGTCGTTGAGCCAGTCTTCCACCAGGTTCTCGAAGACGTGCTTGTCTTTCACGCCCACGCCCATGGCGTAGCTGGAGCCAAGCAGGGCGATCCGGAAGGTGCCCGCGGGCTTCTTCTTCGTGTATTCCTTGTCGCGCATGCCCCACTGATTGGTGGAGAAGGTCTCGCCGCGGTGGACCGCCGTGACGTTGGGCATCAGCTCGCTGCCCCGCAGGTCGTTGGTCTTGCGGGTGTGCTCGGGATTGCTGAGTGTGGACCACACCTCGGGACGACCGACATCGGCCATCGCCAGCTCGGACATCATGCCGTTTCGCACGAGGAGGTTTTCGTAGTAGCCCCGCACCTGTGTGAGCGCGTCTTGCTGGTTGAGCTTCTGCGTGGTGAGCGCGGCCAAGACCTCGGCACGATCCCCTTCGACCAGCCCTGCCCGCGGCAGCAGACCGAGGGCCAGCAAGCCGGCCAAGACCGGTGCCGACGTGCGTACGGTGACCGGTGGGAAGAGTCCGTCCCAGCCCTTCGGCCCACGGGTGGAGAAGTACAGTCCGGGGATCCCCACCGCCAAAGCGAGCGCGACCGCGCCCAGGTACCAGAACACCCACTCAAAGTCCTGGCCCAGCAGCGAGACGAGCTCACCCCAGATCTCGAGGCTCGGGGCGGTCCAGAACGACCACAGCGCACACATCGCGGTGAACATCCACACCACTTTCATCACATGGATGGCGGCCTCAGACACCACAAAGCCCGATGCGGCCGCGCCGCGCCGACGAGGACGCTTGGTCTCACGAACCGAGTCGATCGCCACAAAGGTGCCGATGACCGTCCAGAACACCGCGTCTTGGATCGTGAGCGGGAAATCGCCCCGCAGCCAGAACCACTGGTAGGAGTGCAGGAACCAGGTGGCGATGAACGTGAGCGCGATGGCGAGGATCATCGGCTTGGGCGCGCCCATCCGACGAAGCCGCAGGAAGAAGGGAAAGAACACCACCTTCTGCATGAAGTCCTTCCAGTAGATGTTGGCTCGGCGCCAGAGATCGAGGAAGGAAGTGGCAAAAAAGTAGCGGCGGTTGGTCTCGGGAAGGTTGTAGCCAAACAGGAGCAGCACACCCACGATGACGTGGAACTGCCCCGAGATGCGCAGGTAGGTGGGGTAGACGGTGGCCATGGCCCGCAGGGCCGATGTGCTGTCCACAATCTCCCACTCCGGCAGCACCAGGAAGTGGTAGATCACGCGATACAGCACCATCTGCATCAGCCCTCGGATGATCCAGCCGATGCCTTTCTGATACAGCTCCGCAACTTCACCGCGGAAGTACTGCGTGCGCCACAATCGGTAGTCGACCACCGGGAACAGGGGGAAGCAGACCGCGGGCAACATAAAAAAGTAGCCGAACCGCTGGGCCAGTGTGGACTGACGACCCGAGGCGTTTTCGTCGAACAGGAACACAATGCCGCGGTACATAAACATCCCGCCCAGCACGGGCAGGGCCGCTGCGGTCCAGCCAAAGGTGCCGTCGATGCGGTACAGCGACAACGCCGCGGCGGCGCCCACCACGAGTACCGCCCGTGCCCACACCTTCACCGGCAGGGAGCAAAGCCCGAACAGCACCGTTCCGGCACCGAGCACCCAGACCGCATCCTCCTTCATCACCGCGAAGAGCCCGGCGATCGAGGCGAGCACAAACAGTGCGGGGCGGTAGCGCATCGGTGCGCGTGCATGGATGGCGAATGCCACCACGACCACAGGGATCAGCTGGGGCAGACCTGCGCGCTGCTCCAGCTCCAACAAGAAGATCGCAACACCAGCGAGCGCAAGCTGGACAAGAGTGACCAGGTAGGGGCCCCAAGGTTCTGCACTCGGTTCGACGACTTCTGCGGGGTTCTGCACCGCCCCCAGCTCGGACTGGTTTTCAGCCACTACGGCACTCCAAACAAGGCGGAGGTATAGCGCGACCCGCAGGACCCGGCGAGTGCATGGCAGCCAGCCGTGTTGCCTCCCAACGCAACCAAAGCACTCTCTCCACAGCCGATGTGCACCTCCCGCGCTCGGTTGAACCCCGCGACGCCGACGGGTTGGAAACCCCCGTTAGCCCCACTGGCGGCGCCACAGAGCAAGAGTCCCACCTGTCAGATGACCGCTGTCGGGGTACGTTGCCGTGGACTCGTTGCCAGAGGAACAGACCATGACCAACCGACCGCAGCTGAAGCAGGAAATCCGAAGCTACATTCTGAACGAATTCCTTCCCGGCGAACCGTCCGACACACTCGAAGACGACACTCCACTTGTGGGCGACGGCATCCTGTCGTCGATCGACACCCTCAAGCTGATCACCTACCTCGAAGACACCTACCAGATCTCCATCGACGCTCACGAAGTTGTGGGAGGCCCTCTCCGCACGGTCAACGGCATCGTGGGACTCGTCGTCGAAAAGAAGACGGCTTGATGAGCAAGCGGCGACTGCATTCTCTGCTCCGCCATAGTGCGAGCCAGACCCCCAATGCGGTCGCCGTCCTCGACGGGACCAGCGGCGATTTTCTGTCGTATGGCGACCTGGACCAGACATCTGACGCCGTCGCCGCAGCGCTCATCCGTGCAGGCGTCCGGCCCGGCGACCGGGTGGCAATCCTGGTCCCCAAGTCCTTGGCATCGGTCACAGCGGTGTTCGGGATTCTCAAGGCCGGCGCCGCCTACGTACCGATCGACGCCTATGCACCGGTCAACCGCAACGCAGGCATCATCCAAGCCTGCGGCGCCAAAGCCCTCTTCGTGCCGGCATCCCGGTGGGAAGCGGTAGCAGGTGAGGGCCTCAAGGCCGAAGCACAGTCCACCCTTGCCGGGGTGCCCGCCATCGGGACTGACCCTCTCCTGCTCGTGGCCCTGGCCAACAACGTGGTCGAGTCCGCCGACATTCGCCCCGACCTTGCCTACATCCTGTTCACTTCCGGCTCCACCGGAACGCCCAAGGGTGTGGTGCATACACACGACAGCGCACTTGCATTCGTGGACTGGGCCCAAGCGGCATTCCACACGACCGCCCAAGACCGCTTCGCCTCCCACGCACCCTTCCACTTCGACCTCTCGATCTTCGACCTGTTCGTGAGCATGGCGAGCGGTGGAAGCCTGGTGCTCATCGACTCGGCCCTCGGCCGGAATCCCGCGGGGCTCGCCGAGGCCACACACCGCCTCGGCATCACCGTCTGGTATTCCACCCCGTCCACCCTGCGCATGCTGCTGGCCTGGGGCAAGCTCGAGCGCTTCGACTACACCCACCTTCGAGTGGTCCTCTACGCCGGCGAAGTCTTTTCGGCCGGGCAGCTGCGGGAGCTCGCCACTCGCTGGCACGCGGCGCAGTTTGCCAACCTCTACGGGCCCACCGAGACCAATGTGTGCACCTGGTTCCCCGTGCCCGCAGTGTTGGACCCCGAGCGCAGTGAGCCGTACCCCATCGGCACCTGCTGCTCCGATGATGCTGCCATCGTGCTCGACACCGACGGCACCGTGGTTTCTCGCGGGGCCCTCGGTGAGCTCTGCATCCGGGGAGGCTCCGTGATGGTCGGCTACTGGAACCGGCCCGACCTCACCGCGGAGGCCTTCCTTACACACACCGACGGACAGCAGTGGTACCGCACCGGCGACCTCGTCGAGGAAGATGAACAGGGCAACTACATCTTTCGAGGTCGACGCGACCGTATGGTCAAGCGCTTCGGATACCGGATTGAGCTCGGGGAGATCGAAAATGCGCTCGTCGCCCATGATTCGGTACTTGAAGCCGCCCTCGTTGCCTACCCCGACGAAGCCCAGGGCGTGAAGATCCACGCCTATGTCACCACAAAGCCGGGCCCCCGAATCTCTCTTGTGGCCTTCAAGCGCCACTGCGCTCAACACATCCCGCGCTACATGATTCCGGATCGCTTCGAGGTTCTCGACGCCATCCCCAAGACCTCGACCGGCAAGGTCGCCTACCGCGCCCTGGAGGCCCTGCGATGATGCCCTTTTCCCTGACGAACGACCACAAAGAGCTCCGCAAGGGCATCCTGGCCTTCTGCCGCTCGGAGCTCAGCGAAGGAGCAGAAGAGCGGGATCGGGCCGGCGTCTTCCCCCGCGACCTCTGGAACAAGTGTGGCGAAATGGGCCTGCAAGGCATGCCGGTGCCCGAGGAGAAGGGTGGTCTGGGACTCGATCCGCTCTCCTGCGCGGTCGCCCTCGAGGCCTTGGGCCGCGGCTGTCCAGACGGCGGCCTGCTGATGGCGATCTCAGCCCACCTGTTGGCCAACGTGGTGCCGATCTGGAAGCATGGCAGCGAGGCCCAGCACGAAAAGTACCTCGCTGACCTCTGTTCAGGCCGCTCCATCTGTGCGGTGGGTATGACCGAGCCGAGCGCGGGGTCCGACCCATACGACATGGCCACCAAGGCGGTCCCCGACGGCGACGGCTGGATCATCACCGGTCGGAAGACCTTCATCTCCAACGCCACGGTCGCCGATCTGGCACTCGTCTACGCCCGAACCGAAGAAGGCAAGGGCTACCACGGCGGCGTCACTGCCTTCCTGCTCGAGCACCCCCAATTTGAGCGGGGTCAGGCCTTTGACACCATGGGACTGCGCACCTGCTCCATCGGCGAGCTGGTCCTCGACGAGGTGCGGGTGGGACCGGAGGCCGTCGTCGGCCGGGTCGGCGCCGGTGGTCCCATGTTCTTTGAGTCCATGAACTGGGAGCGCACCCTGCTGGTGGCTTGCCACATGGGTGTGATGGACCGGTTGCTGGACAAGGCTGTCCGGTACGCCCGCACGCGCACCTCTGGCGGCGTGCCCATCGGAAAGCACCAAGCCGTCTCCCATCGCATCGCCAACATGAAGGTCCAGCTGGAGGCCGCCCGCCTGCTCACCTACAAGGCCGCCACCAAGCTCGACCAGAGCCATGACGTGGCCCTCGATGCCGCCATCGCAAAGCTGTTCGTGAGTGAGTCCTTGGTCTCCTGTGCCCTCGACACCATCCGCACGCTTGGCGGCTACGGCTACACCGCCGAGTACGAGGTCGAGCGCGCCCTGCGAGACGCCGTGGGCGGAATCCTGTACTCCGGCACCTCGGATCTGCAGCGCGTGCTCATCGCCCGGTGGCTGCTCGGCATCTGAGCGGCACTCTCCGCCCGCATCACGCGGTGGGAGTGTGGCTCACGGTTACTCGATGTAGCCCAGAGCCTCGAGCTGGCGCTGCTGCAGTTCCTGCTCGGCCTTCTGCGTCTTCTTGTCGCGTGCGTTGGGCAGGTCTTTGCCTCGGGTACGGTACCCCGACATGATCTTGGGCATCCCCACCACCAAGCCGGGCCGAAGGTCGTCACGACTCCGGATGTCCGTGGCGGTCGACTCCACGCACAGCTCCGCCTTCATGTAGGCCAGCTTCTTCGGAACCCGCACTCGCTCGCGGTTCCACGCCCCATTCTCGGCCAGTGTGATGGTCTTGTCGTAGAGATTCTCCACCTCGCCCACTTCCGGGGTGGCGGTCATGGTGATCGTTCCTTCCATCGCGGCCGTGGCATCGCCTCCGGGAACAATGAAGCCCAAGTCAAATGTGAGGTTCGGCTTGCCGGGAAACTGCACGTCGAGACAGACCTTGCCTTCGGTGAGCACCTCTCGCTTCTTCCCATCGACCGGGATCTTTTGCACCTTGCCCGACATCTTGAAGTCATACAGAGCCCCATCGATGTACGGACGGGTCTCCTGGGAGACCACCGACTTGGTCGAAGGCGGCCCCATCGCTTCCAGCTGGGGACAGTAATCGGGCGCATACCGATTCACGCGCATTGGCAGATATGGCGGCTGCCACTGCCAGATCACATCTCCCGCTGCCGTCACTTCAAACACGCGACCACCCCGACTGGACGTGATCAGCACGTTGCCGTTGGGGAGCTTCTGCGCCACGCCGGCTGTATCGGAGAAGAACCCTTCGCTCGCGTAGCGCCATACGACTTCGTTGGTGACCGGATTGATCTCGATGACCTCGCTGCGGCGCTCTTCTGAGTGGAAGCGGTTGTTGAACAGGAGGATGTTGCCCGCCGAAGGCAGGTCGTCGCCCAGCAAAACGGCTTCATGCTGCCAGTCCAGTCCCTCTCCATACTTCCAGACCACATTTCCCGTGTCGGGGTCCACCATGTAGATGTAGCTGAGGTTCCGGGCGCTGATCAGCACGTTGCCGGCCTTGAACCGAGCATCACCCGCCCTGTGGTGGGGGTTGTCTGGAATCACCTGTACCGAGTTGAAGTGGGTGAGGTCGTTCGGGTCTCTCGGGGACGCCGAGATCTCGTCGTCGAGATTGCCCTTCGACTTCCATGTCCAGGATAGCTCGCCGCTCGGGTCGATGAAGATGATGTCGTCGGTGAACTCCGACTTCGTGCGGTAGACCGCAGCGATGCGACCATCGGGCACCCACTGGAGGTCGTGGTGCGGGAACCGATCCTCGACCTCAGACTTGTACTCACGCACCAGGTTGCCGTCCCAGTCGACTTCCCGGATCGTGTCGTCCGGCGCGATGTAGACCAAGTGGCCCTGTGGCGTGAGACGAATGCGTCCGACGGCCCGCACGTCCGGCCAGTAGTGCACGATCCGCCCATCCATGTCGATCAACATCGGAACGCGGCGCTGGTAGAACACCATCGTGTAGCCGGGCCAGGTCTGTTCGGGATCGTGGCGAGTGACCCAGGTCTCTCCTGGAACACTGCTGAGATCAATCGGACCACTGGGTACGCCCATCGTGCTCGGCTTTGCACGCTTTCTCTGGCGATCGGTCCGCTTGCCACGCTTGCCACGCTTGTTCCGCTTCTCCCGAAGCATTTCGGCGTCTGGGATGGCAGCCGGGGTTGCTTCCTCAACCAATTCCTCGGTCGCGACCGGCTCAGCAACGGCGCTGCCGATCTCTTTCGGGGCCAGGCCGTAGCCTATACCCACGCCAATGACGCCCGCCAAACCGGCGACCGTGCCCACTGTACCGGCATTCCACGGGTGACGCTCCGCCATCGAACATCCAATTCTGTTGTCGAGAAGGAACCCCTGTATAGCGGATCACAGACGTTCTGACCGGCTGCAGTTGCACAGCACAAGTACGGAATGGCGCTTTGAAGCGCAGATTGACCGTGCAGATGCTCCCTCCACACACAGCCACAGCGCTGCGGCGTCCCGCGAGTCGATGAAATTCATGTCATCCTGTGCACCAATCGTTTGTTCCATACGGGAAACCCGTCTCGAAAAAGCGAACGGCCGACGGTCCGATTAGTATAGGGTCGTGTGAGCGAGACCACTTCGCTGAGCATTCGGAGCAGCACCAATGGACGGAGCACTACGGACACCTTCGGTAGTCCTGCTTGCGTGGACCCTGTGCGGATGCAGCGACCATACGCTTGTGGGGAACATCTACAAGAGCCCCGATACAGGCACGACTACAGACATCGTCGAGGACACCGACGACACCATCGACGACGACTCTGCAGACGACTCAGGCGAAGACACCGACGACTCGGGCAGCGAGGACACCGCAGACGATGGGCCGGACCGGTTGGAAGGCACGCTCAACCTCAGCGAAGGGGACTGGACTGCCCGTCGGGTCGGCGAGCTCACCGCGTTCCAGCCCAAGATCCACCTCGCGACCGCCGACCTCAACGGCGACGGCGCAGCGGAGGCCGTCGTTGGGGCACCGGGATGGCTTGACCCTGCCGACCACGGCGCAGTCTACATCGCCGCAGGCCCCATCTCTGGAGATGGCCTACTCGCCGACGAAGTGCGCCTCGATGGCGACGATCGCATTCAGTACGCCGGGTTCACCGTTGAGGTGGGCACTCCTGCATCCGAGGACTACCCGGTCGTCGCGATCGGCTCTTACATCAGCGTACCTGATGTATTTCTGGTGCATGGGCCCATCACCGCTTCCGGCTCCCTCTCCGCTGCCGACGGCTCCATTCAATATACGAGCCCCAGCGGCACCGCAGCTTTTGCGGGACGAGATGTTTCGTGGCTCACCCACGCCACCGACACCTGGCTGCTCAGCGGCGATCCGCTCACCCTCGACGGACGCGGCGCAGTGCGGATCCACGCTGGTCCGTTCACCGGCCGTCTCGATCAGAACGGCATCGGCCTCATCGGAGGCCCCACCCAAGGCTCCTTCGACAATCCGCCGCATCTGAGCTGCCACACATCCACCACCGATGCGTCTGGCGCCCCAGTGCTCTACGCCGCCGCGCCCGGCGTGAGCGACAGCCGTGGCGCCATCTTCCGGGTTCCGCTGCTCGGCGGTCCGGCCGACCTGCCAGTGGAGCTCGACGATACCGAAGCCGACAATCGCGTGGTCGGAACGGCTCCTGGAGACATGATCGGTGTCTTCGACGACGGCTGGCGCTGTCTCATGCGGACCGGCGACATCAACGGTGATGGCCTGGATGATGTGGTGATCGGTGCTCCCCACCACGACCGGGAAGCCGGCATGGCGTGGGTGCTCGACGGCACCGCGGCATGGGGCGGTGGCTCGATCACAGACTCTCCGGCGCTCCTGGCCAGCGTCCCAGGCGACGTGCCCGACACCGCAGAGACCCCAAGCAGCTGCGACGGCTCCTGTGTGGGTTTTGGTGTGGAGCTCGGCGACTGGAATGGAGATGGCGCCGCTGAGCTCGTGGTGGGCCGCATTCGCGACTTCGGCGCCGCCAGCCTGGTCTGGTATGGCCCCGTCTCGGGAACCCTTACGCCCCGTAGCGGCGAGGCGGGCTCGCCCGGCCTGTTGGTGAAGGGAAGCGGAACCGAAATGCGCTTCGCCGATGGTGACGCCGACGGAGACATGGACCTATTCCTCGCCGAGGGCACCAAGCAGTACGATGATGCCGGCGCTCTCCTCGGGCAGGGTGGCGTCTGGATGATCACCGGAGAGTGAGTCGCTCTGCAGCATGGCTTGCAAGCCCCACAAACCAATCCGAACGCTTCTGCCCGCGCCGTGTATGGTCTCTCCGCAATCACCATGCAAGGGGACCGAGCGTTGTCTCAATCGTCCAGTGACCACAACGGTCCGATAGTCGTACTGCCCACGTTCAACGAAGCCGAGAACCTTCCCCGGATCGTGCCGGCAATTCTCGACGCGCTCCCCGGTGGGCGCATTCTGGTGGTGGACGATCACAGCCCAGACGGCACGGGCGACATCGCCGACCAGCTGGCTGCCGCCGAGCCTCGGGTTCGCGTGAGCCACCGAAGCGGTCCCCGTGGTCTGGGCCCCGCCTACCTGCACGGCTTTGGTCTGTGCCTGGAAGACCCCACTTGCACCCATATTCTGGAGATGGACGCCGACTTCTCCCACCAGCCGAAGTACCTGCCCGAGCTGCTCAAGGCCGCCGAAGAAGCAGACCTGGTGCTGGGATGTCGGTACATGCCAGGTGGAGGTGTCGATGGCTGGGCCGCGCACCGCAGAGCCATCAGCCGGCTGGGCAATCGCTACGCCCGCACCATCCTCGGCCTCAACCTCCGCGACCTGACAGGCGGCTTCAAGTGCTTTCGGCGGAGCGTGCTTGAGACCATCGATCTTTCCGCCGTGCAGAGTGTGGGCTACGGATTCCAGATCGAGCTCACCTGGAGAGCCATCCAGTCAGGCTTCACCGTTGCAGAAGTTCCGATCGTATTTCCCGACCGCACAGTCGGAGAGAGTAAAATGAGCCCCCGGATCATGCATGAAGCCATGCTGGGGATCGTTCGGATGCGTTTTCGCTGACCCTGCGGGAGCCCACATGTTCTTGTCTCCCCACCGCACCATGTGCACCGTGGTCATCGCGCTCGGCGTGGGATGCTCCGGAGCCCCGAGCACGCCCGCTCCCGTGACGCCCGCTCCCGTGACGCCCGCTCCCCCCGAGCCCCCCCCCGAACAGCCTCCCCACGTGGTCCTCGTCACGGTCGACACCATGCGTGCCGACTCAATGGTGTGTTCGGGGGCCACCTCTCGACTCACGCCGAACATCTGCGCACTGGCCGAACGGGGGCGGCGCTACACCCACGCCATCAGTCCTGCCCCCGCCACACTGCCGGCCCTCACATCCATCTTCACCCACAGCCAGGTGGCCAACGAAGCGCCCGAGACCCTCGTGGCGCACTACGATGCCCTTCCCACCCTGGCGCAGGTGCTGCAGTCGAGAGGGCTGCAGACGGCCGCATTCACCGATCACCATGTCCTCGGGCACAGCCCCGCAGTTCCGGTGTACCCGCCGTCCGTGATCCAGCGGGGATTCGAGGTCTTCGAAAATTTTGGAACGGACCGCCGCGGCCTCGGCGCAAGCCAAGTCACCGATGCTGCGATCGCATGGCTCTCCGATCACAGCCAAGCACCGTACCTTCTCTGGGTGCACTACTTCGACCCTCACTTCAACTATCGACCAGACCCCGCCCTCGCGGAGCAGATGGGGTTTTCAAAAGCACGCTGCGGTCGAGTCACCAACGGGCTCGACATCACTGAGATTCGTGAGATGGAAAGCACGCTGTCTCCTGAGGAGCTGGCCTGTCTCAAGCTGCTGCATGAAGCGGAGATCCATGCCACCGATGCCGCCATCGGGCGACTGCTCGCCGCGCTCCCGACCGACCCCGCGCCATTGATCCTGTTTGCCGCCGACCACGGCGAGGAGTTTCTCGAGCGAAACCGCATCGGCCACGAGTGGACCCTCTACAACGAACTGATCCATGTTCCCTTCGTTGCCGTCGGACCGGGGATTCCCATCGAGACGGAGGCCCGCGTGGTCTCCACCCTCGAGCTTCACTCCCTCGCGACGGGCATCCCGGTTGCCCTCAGCGGAGCCGTCTACAGCCGAACCAGCCACTACTACGGCAAGACACCTGACCTCTCCAAGGTGCGGCAGCGTGCCAACGAGCACGCGCTGATCACCGACCGGGAAAAGGTGATCCTCCACCCAGATGGCCGGGTCGAGCGCTTCAACCTCCGCATCGACCCTGGTGAGCGCGACACCCTCTCGACAGTGGAGCCACTGCTGGGACAGCTTCGGTCCCGCATCACCGCCCTCACTGTGACGGAACGGTCCCCATCCCCGTCTGCAATCCAAGAGGATCGTGCTGCTCGCCAACGCTTGCGACAGCTCGGATACGTCGAGTAGCGGTCGCATCTGGCTCGGCGCATTACGCTTTTTCTCCCCCCTTCGGAGGTTGTCTTCCGATGCGCCATCGAGCCCGCTCCACCCATCCCACTCCCATTCCCCGCTGGACTTCCAGGTTGCGGGGGGCACGGATGCTTGGATGGACCGTTGGTTTTGCAGCCCTGGTGGCCTGCAGCGACTCTGCAACACCGCAAAAGACTGCATCCGGCCCCCTGAACCTCATCGACGGTCTGGAGCAGGCTTCGGTCAGTCCCGATTTCGTCGAGATCGACTTCGGAACCCCCGACAGCCGGCAATACCTGGGTCATGGATGGGCTCGAAACGGCAACAGTCCCAACCGCGACTTCGTGTGGGGACTGGGCTCGTCTTCGCAGGTGCGGGTTCCCTTGAGTCAACCCGGCAATGTCGCGGTCACGTTCCAGGCTCGTCCTTTTGGTGGATTCGAGCTCGAGGGACAGACGGTCACGTTGGTGGCCAATGAGAAAACCTTCGGGACCATTCCCCTGGACGATGGCTGGTCTCAATACACAGTGGTCGCGCCGGAAGGCACCTTTCACGACGGCGAAAACACGCTGGAGCTCCAGTATGCCTGGTCGGCAGTGCCCAGCGATTACTCTGAGTCCGACGATCGGCGATCGCTTTCCGTGGCCTTTGACCGGATCTCTTTCGACCCCGATGCCACCACGCCGGGTCGGAGCGACGACCGGCCACGACCTGCCAGCGTGGACTTCGGGACTGCAGCCAGCAAAGCACTCTTGAAGTCTGGCTGGGGCGGACGTGAACACGGTCCGAAAGGCGTTTCCTACGCCTGGGTCACGAAGAAGACCGCGAAGCTCTCGCTCGATCTCGGTCATCCTTCTCCCTCCACACTCTCGCTGCGAGCTCGACCTTTCGCGTACCCCAACGGTCCAACCCAGACCCTCGACTTGGTGGTGAACGGAACCCAAACCAGCACCTGGCAGCTCGAAGAGGGATGGCATGAATACACCGCGGAGCTGCCCGCTTCCGCCTTCCGGTCGGGCCGCAACACTGTGGCCTTGACCTTTGGCCACGCCACCAGCCCATCGGCCGTGGGAACAGGCAACGACAAGCGAAAGCTCGCAGCGGCACTGGACTGGATGACCATCAATCCGCTCGTGTCACCCACGATCCAAGCCAATGACCAGCTGCACCTCGCTCTGGGAATTCGCACCGCCTACATGCTCAACCTGCCAGCTGGAAGCACACTCCATGTGGAAATGGTCGACCAGACCTCCAGTCTCGTGGTTGAGCTCAAAAATATGCGCAACGGCCGCATTCGTTCCTGGTCTCTGGATCAGTCTGGCGAGATCCAACTGAGCAACCCCAACACGCCCTCACGCGTGGTGCAGCTGTCCCTCATCGCCCGTCGGGGCGAGCAAGCGTCGTCGCTGCTCCTCAGTCGACTGACCATCGAGACGCCCGACGGAGCGGCGCCATCGTTTATTGGTCTTCGTCCACGTACCCAAGCATCCGAAGGCGATCTTCCTGCGTCTCCGTAAGGTTCGACGCCTCTTCGCGGTGCCCCTTCCGCAGCTCAGCATTCTCGCGATGACGCTCTTCGAGGGCCTCCATCATCAGCTCAACTCGAGCAGGATGGGATGCCCACACATTGAAGGTCTCGCCAGGATCCTCGAGCCGATCGTACAGCCCCACTGAGGCTTCGCGTCCGCCCCGGACCAAGAGCTTGTACCGGTCGTCCCACAGCGCTGACAGCTTCTCCGCTCCGATCTCTGCATGCCAGTACCGAGGCGCAGGCGGCTCCGCGCGCAAGTCACGCCCTTGAGCCCCCGAGAGGGGATCGCCACCCGCGATGGATGTGATGGTGGCCGGCACATCCAAGAGACCCGCTGTCGTTGCCTGCTTGGGCTTGCTTCCTTCGGGCCAGTGAATGATCAGCGGCACTTCCAGCTGCTCGTCCCAGAGGGTTCGGCCGTGACGAAGAGAACCGTGCTCACCGAACTCTTCACCATGATCGGAAGTGAGGACGAAGAGCGAACGCTCCCACAGACCCCGCTGCTTCAGGCCTTCCACAAAGCGACCAATCTGCACATCTTCGTCCCAGATCTCTGCATCATAGAGTGCAGAGAGTCCACCAACGAGGGCGCCATTCATGTCGATCCGATCGCGAAACGCAAGCTCGATCCATCGGATCTGTGCGGGCCCTTCCGCCAGATCTTCTCCGAAGACGGTGGGAATCTGCGGCAGATCGACCGCCGCCTGTGCTTCATCCGGCGCCTGATAGGGATCGTGCGGACCGATCGAGTGGATGAACACAAACAGCGGCTTGCCCGAGGACTGATCGATCTCTTCAAAGATCTCGTCCATGAAGTGCACGATCCGGGGCTTCAGGTCGGCTTCCACTCTGGGCTCACTCACGTCGTCGAACCGCGCAAAACCCCGCGCAAAGCCCGAGCCCTCCTGCACGTGAGACGATCCGGAGAAGGCCACCGTTCGGTAGCCGGCATCCCGCAAGGACTCTGCCAGCACCGGCAGATCACTGGGCAGGGCGTTCCACTTCGTGAGAACCCCGTGCGCTCCTTGCTCGAGACCCGTAAACAACGTGGCTATCGATGGGCGAGTCCAAGACGAGTTGCTGTGCGCAACCCAGGCTTGTGCACCGTCTTCGACCAACGCCGACATCCGAGGTGACGTGAGGCGGTCGTAGCCGAACAGCGAGAGCCGATCGGCCCGTGTGGTGTCTGAGATGTACAACACCACCAGCGGTGGGGGTTCCACCTCAGGTGGTGCGATCGCGATCCCTCCACCCTCCCGGGAACCGGTGAGCTCGAACCCAGACACCAGCAGGCTCCCGCCCGTCTCCGAGACCGTCTCAAGCTGCAACATCGCAGACTCGCCATCTTTCAGTGGCAGGTTGACAGAAAAGTCTTTGCGGCCCGCCTCGGTAAAGACAAGCGGCTGAACCGTGCGGTAGGCATGTTCCAGCGTGGGGCTGCCATCCACACTCAGAGAGACATTCAGCAGAACCGGTGCTGTGCCCGAGACGCTCACATCGCCGAATGCGAGGCGCAAGTCACGGGCGCCTTCAATCGGCATCGACACAGGAACCTTCGGGATCAACTCCACTTGACCCCCTGCCGGACCTTGCCGTCCAGCCGGCGAAAGGCTGATTCCGTACACCCGATAGGCAAGCGTGCGCTGGTCCTTCGCGCTCGGCTTCACCGAGGCCGGTGCGATGGCGTAGCCTGCTCGCAGGACCACCTTATTGTTGCCTTCCCTCAGCACATCAGCGGGGACGGTCCAGGAAAGTTCCTCTCGATGCGTGGTGACCCGCTGCTTCTTCAAAGGCTGACCGTTGAAGATGGGCGTGATCGATTGTGGAGAGCGATCCGGAAGCGGAAACGGCTGCGCTCGGATCCGCAGCTCATGCGGTCGAGCCTGACCGGCAAGCTCAATCTCCATCACGAGATCGCCCTTGTCCTGCCACGTGTACAGCGATCCGTCCCTGTCGGTTTCCGTGTTGGCAGTCCCCTTCAGCGAAAGCAGCCCTGGCAAGGCGCCTGGCTGAACCAGACGCGGCGGCACCGACAACAACGCACCAAGATCGGTGGTGAACGAAGCCGCAGAGCTCGAGCCAGAACCGATCACGGAGGCCGAACGCCCCGGCTGCTCCACCATTTCCGTGCGACAGCCAACGAAAACCGCGCCGCAAAGGAATATGGCCAAGGCTCGACATCGGTCGGTTCGCAGACCGACAGAGGCGCGAGCAGCGATCCCAAGATCGCAGAAGCCCACTCCCCTGGTGAGGGAGCGGGCAGTCCGGTTCAATAGATGCATCAGTACCGGTAGTGGACCGTGAGCTTCCGATCGGCCCGTGGATCCTGAAGACCCTTCAGGCGAACCGCAGTTCCATCACCCACCACGTCGAACGCCACTGGCTCACCGTCGAGCAGCACCTCGTGCACGACCGTGGACGGGCGACCAAGGGAGAGGATCGGACGCTCGATTCGGCCACTATCTTCGACCAGGTCGTGAATGAACGTGGAGTAGTCGTCTGCGGTGCAGATATCGAGCGTGACACCGCCCGAAGCCTCTGCCACGTTGAAGTACCGAGGGCCAAGGTACGCCCACTCTTCCACGCACTCCGTGGCCGGCGCGATGGCATGCACCTTGAAGGAGCGAACCATGTTGTCGGCATCAACGAGCTTCTGAAGGTCGGAGTACGTGATTGGGTCAACCTCGAGACCCGTGCGCTCCAGCCGCTTCTGGCCGCCGGAGAGTCCGGGAGAGTGCGTGTCGGACACGAAGATCACGTGGACAGCAGCGCCCTCGCGGAAGGTTGTGCGGCCCTCACGCTTCTGAAGGAACTGCTGGAAGGCAGACAGGCCTGCTTCCATTCGCACCGGGGTGCGCGAGATCTGGGTGTGCGCGATCATGCAGGGAACGCCCTGGGCGTTTTCCTGCCACGGCTCAAACCAAGCATCTTCGCATCCGTCGAACTCGAAGCTTGCAGCAAGCTCCGGCGCTTCCTTCCGGAACTTCTGGATGCCGGCTTGATCCACAAGGCGCAGGAAGCCAGGCTCGAAGCGCTGAGCGCCCTGGTCGTTGACCCGCGGGTGGAGCTGGGAGAAGTTCGACGGGTCTGCTGGGATGGTGGACATGACCGCAATGCGCGCTTCAGCCGGGAAGGGGTCTTCGTCGTAGAGGCCTACAAGGCCCGAACGCACAAGGTCCCGGATTCGTCCCATGCTCGTGGAGTTGTCCACCACGAAAAGAAAGTCGACAACGGGGGTTCGCATCTGCGGGCCAACGTCGTACAGCTCTTGCCGCTCGCGGTTCTCGACGTCTTCGTAGGCGTCTACCGAGTCGTCGGTGGAGTCCACTTGATCGTAGCTGTAGAGGCTCTGATCGAAGTTCGACAGCTTCGGCCGTGGACCCGTTGTGCCCGTCTCGGGTGCACTGGGCACCGCGGAGCCTGCACCCACGCGGGTGTTGTCTTCCACCGCTTGCGCCGTTCCGGCCACAACGCTGTTCGGGGCAGCAGACGGGGTGATGGTGGGGGAAGCGTCGACAATGTCGTCATCGCTCTCCACGGCGCTGATTTCGTAGTCTTGGGTACAACCAACACCCAAAACAAAGCTCAGCGCGAGCCCCGCTCCAGTCCAACCGGAAGCGTTATTCAGTGAAACGAGCCGCGACGCACTGTTGTGGTCGAGGGGTCCAAAGACGCGGGTAGATTTGCGAGTCATGATGACAATCCAGGATTCGACTGCCGGCATAGTAGCACTGATTTGGCGTCACGGCCCGTGCAACATCACAACCGACGGGGATTGGTACAGAAAAACTCCGGCTGGCCGGTTAACCCCGCCGGCGTCCAGTCTCTTCCTGGTGGTGGAAAATGCAAGAATCCAAGCTTTCAGTCCGCAAACCCAACAGCCGCTCTGCTGTCACCTTTGCTCTGGTTGTCCCAACTATCGGCTTTCTGGCCCTCTCGGGATGCACTTGCAACGACGCTGCTCCTCCGGCCGCACCTCCGGCGGTCGAGGCGGCACCCCCCGCCGCAGAGCCGCCTCCAGAGGCGAAGCCTGACCGCAAGGATGCCAAGGCCGATCGGAAAGATACTCGCGAGCAACGGCGCGCCGACCGGCGCGAGCAGCGCAAAGTCGACTTCTCAGCCCAAGCACCTGTGTTTCAGTTCCCCGTCCTCGCAGCGACTTCCGATGCCGAGAAGGTGCGTGCGCAGATCATGACGGCCGTGCAGCCCGTGGCCGGCGTGGCGCTCCGCTGGACTCTGCGATCGTGTGCGTCCGAGACCCTCTGGGACAGCGCCGACGGCACCCTGAACAAGCAGGGCGCCTCTATCGCGATTCAAAACTCGCTCGAAACCGATACTTGTGCTTCATCCGAGCGATCGCGCTCCAGCCTGCTCGTGGCGCACCGCACCACCGATGAAGCAGCAGCAAAAGCCACGCATCGACAGCTGCTCGGGCTCACCGCCACGGACAGCCAGCTGAAGGTGTCCGTGGAGTCCGTCACCTCCGCGCCTGAGGGTGCACCCACCCTGGTCGTCCGGTCGGTAGTGCGCTCGAGGGGAGCGGCATCTGCCGTAGATACCTCCACCGGGCTTGGCCAGGCGATGAAAGCGCGGTTCTGGGGTCCAGAGGCAACCGTCACACTGGCACCCGTTTGCAGCCAGGGCCTCACAATTCGAGAGTGGGTTCTAGAAGAAGAACAAGCCATGCCTTCCAAAGGCAACGAAGCGACGAAGGCCGGAAAGAACGGTAAAGCACGCAAACAGCGCGAGCGCCGCCGTTCCTGGGCACGACTCACCGTTTCGAGCGATCCTGCAGGTGCGGGAAAACCCCATGCGATGCTTTACATGCGGGCGGCTCCGAAGCGAGAGGCTGCCGACGCTCGTGTGCAGCTTCCCACCACCACGTTCAACGCCCTCAAATCCGCTGGGATGACTGTAGAAATGCCTCTGGTCGATGCGCGTTACCGCTGTGGAGGCTGATGCGCAGCCCGAGGCTGATGCGCAGCCCGAGGCTTCCACACCCTCTTCCGACTCTGCCGTCTCACAGATTCTCCTCAGAGTCGGCTTGTTCGGTGCGGCGATCGCTGGGTTCAGTGCCGCTTCCCGCGTCACCGCCGTCGGCGAAGTCACGGCCAACAGCCTCTCCATGGGCCTCATGTTGGCGCAGTGGTGTCTTTGCTTCGGCTTGCTGATCGCCGCGGCCTCCCGACGACCACCTCGACGATCGTTGTACGCGATACCCCTCACCCTTGCCGTGGGGATGATCGCATTTGTGCACATTCATGGCCTGCACACCCTGATGTACGGTCCCGGCACCACCGACTTGGTGATCTTCCAGGACTACGCCGCGCGGCTCCTCCTGCAGGGTGAAAACCCGTACCTGCACGATCTCCGACCGGCTTTCGAGCTCCATGGCTCGGCGCTCACGTACTCTACGCCTCTCCTGGATGGAGACTACACCGGACGGATGGCCTATCCAGTCCTATCCACGGTGTTCTTCGTGCCCTTCTTGGCGGCTGGGATCGCCACAAAGTGGGCCTACCCACTCGTGTTCCTCGTCGCCATGATCACGCTTTGGCGTGCGAGCCCACCCCTCATTCGCCCCGTGATCCTGCTGCCCTGGTTTTTTGAGCAGCGCTACGTGCTGGCCGTGCTCGGTGGGGTGAGTGACGTGGTGTGGGCCACGCTGCTCGTGGCGGTGGTGGCCAGCTGGAACCGCCGCAACCTTCGGGGCGTCTGGTACGGCCTCGCCTGCTCGTTCAAGCAGACGGTATGGCCCCTCGCTCCCTTCTTCTTGATCCGCATCTGGCACGAAACGCCCGGCACCACCACCGATCGACTCCGCGAGATGGTCCGGTACGGCGGGGTCAGCACGATCGTCTTTCTGATCGTCAACGGACCATTCATCATTTGGGACCCACTGGCCTGGTGGGCGGGCATCACCGAGCCCCTCAGCGCACCGATGATCACCCTCGGGTACGGGCTCTCCAGCCTCACGATGGCGGGATGGCTGGTCCTGGCCAAAGAGTCCTATGGAGCACTCGTCTGGTCGTCGCTGGCTGTCAGCTTGATCGTCTACTACCGGCACTTTGGCCGGCTGGCGGCATTCATGTGGGTGGCGCCCGGGATCGTGCTGTGGTTCGGAAATCGAAGCCTGACCTCGTACTGGTACTACTTTGTGCTTCCGCTCGCACTCGATCTGGCCCGTACCTACCAACCGAAGGCACAGGCGAGCCCGCTGCCGTCGGGCCGCTCCGTCTGGCCTACAGTGGCCGTGCTGGGCGCATTTTTCCTGTACCTCGGTGGGCTGCTGACCACTGCAAGCCTTGCCGAGTCCCCCATCGGCGTCGGACTGGGCCCGCGGATCTATACCAACGGCTCCCGGGCCGACTTTCTCTTCGCTACGGTCTGGAACCGGTCCGACCAGCCGCTCGTCCCTCGCTTCGCCGTCCAGACGGGATCGGAGCAGCCATTCTTCTGGTCGATCGTGGATGGCCCCGAGACTTTGCTCCCTGGTGAAACTGCCGACTACCAGATCGACTCCAACGTCTGGTACGAGCAAATCGACCTTCGCAAAGGCGGGCTCCTCACGGTCGCAGACCGCGACGACTATGCGCGCCGAAGTGCGGTGTGGATACCACCGCTCGAGGGGCACGCGCACCTGGGACAGGTGGTCAACGGCGACTTCCGATTCTGGACGAGCGAGCCGCTGGAGCCTGTTCGATGGACGGCGAGGAGCAAGCCACTGTCGGCCGGATCGATCCGCGCCGCACTCGACAGCCCCAAGGATAGCGCCCTCGACTTCAAGCTGCGGGCAGCACCACCAGATGCAGACACTCGCCGGCGCGAACAGGTCTCGCTCAGCACCCGCATCGTGCTGCCCGATGTTCCTCTTTCCTTTGCGATCCGTCTGCCCGAGGAGGCCAACCGCCTGCCCGACCTCGATGTGCTGTACGGAATCGACTTCATCACCGACCGATCACGACTGATGGTGCTGTTCGGAGACACCGATCGCATCGGCTTCCTCACCATCCAGGGTGCCGAGGTGCCCTATCG
Source organism: uncultured Pseudomonadota bacterium (assembly GCA_913044235.1). Classification (GTDB taxonomy): domain Bacteria; phylum Myxococcota_A; class UBA796; order UBA796; family UBA2385; genus CAJWOS01. The sequence goes on along the minus strand of CAJWOS010000001.1, from coordinate 21,307 downwards.
CATGTTCCAAGTGCCCCGACGCCAGTGGAGTGAGTTCGAGATCAACCCACGTGCACTCTTCGAAGAGATCGGTGCAGACATCCTTCCCGTACGGCATCGCGAACACACCTTCCGCGGGGTGGACTACCCGATGACCCCCCTCGAGATCCGGTTGCTTGTGAGTGCGAACGGACTCGAAGAGCCGCTTGTGGCTCAGTTCGGAGCTGTCCAAAACACCCAGGAGCCTGGGCCACCACCATTGGGGACCGACCTGTTGGCCAAGCCGGAGCGGTGGGCCATGTGGATCGGCGACTTCAACCTGGAGGCTGGCAATCCCGCAAAGGCACGCGACTACTACGCCACGGTGCTCGATGCCGATCCAGACTTTGGCCTCGCACATCTGCAGGCCGCAGACGCCCACATGCAACTGGGCGATCTCATCGCCGCATTGGATGGCTACACGCAAGCCATCCAGTCCAACGCTGATGTGGGTCGTGCGGAGCTCGGACGCGGCGCTGCACTGCTCGCATTGAACCAGCCCGAAGCGTCGCTCGAAGCGTACAACGCAGCCCTCAACGCGCTGGAAGAAGACCGAAACCACCTACGTGCAGAAGCCCAGGTGGGCCGAAGCGAAGTCTTCTTGGCCATGGGAGACTGCGGGCGTGCCCGGGATGCTTTGCAGCGGGCTTGGGAGATGAGGCCCACGATGGTGCTGCCCCAAGAGAAGCTGCAAAGGTGCGAGCGAGACGCTCCGTAGCGCCGCTCGTGTGCCATGTTGCAGCGCCCCGTCGAGAACCGAGAGCTCGATCACACTCCTACTGGCGATCCCCCTCAGTGGCGCAACCGCTGAGGCCCCTCGATTGCCAAGGGGGATCCGCGCCATTGCCTCCCCATGTTCCGAGCGGCTCCATCCAGTCGTGATCCAACCAGGAAACGCTCCGGCCATCCCCCCAACAAAAAAAAAAGAGCCGCACGAGGCGGCTCATGAACCACTGAGGCAGGCTGATCAGAACCCGCTGCGACGGCTCTTCCGAGTGCGCCACATGATGTCCCGCCAGCTCTCCGCCTCGAACTCCATGTTCTGGTTGACGTTGGGCGAAGTGGATGAACCGCCCGAGTCTACAGTATCGCCGGTGTCACCGTTGCCCGTGGTGCCGTCCGACCCGCCAGGGCCGCCGGTGTCACCAGGGCCAACGCCACTGTCTTGGTTGGCGGTGTCGCCTACGCCCTTCAACTCAAGTCCAAGGCGGTCATCACAACCGGTGGAAGCGAGAATCGCGACGGAAAAGGCGAGGATAGCGGGAGTTCGTAGTGTTTGAGACATAGTGTCTTCTTCACCGGTCTGCGGGTGGCTCGACTATAGCATACATTCCGGCTTCGTGTGGGAAACCATTGTACATCCGAGGCTGGGCCGAGGCCGAGGGGGTATAACCCGTGCGCATGGAAAGGGTGCGTCCCGTCGGATGGCCACCTCCTGGATGGAGCACAAGTGAACTGGACGAATACCACTGCCGGCGCCGCCATTGTTGCATTCGGAGGCCTCGGAGTCGGCATCGGGTACGTCGTCGGCCAGCCGCCAGGACCGCCCACTGTAGAGACGGTCTCAAAAGCTGCAGCGCCGACCGCCACAGATCCGGCTGCCATCCCCGCGCCTGCCCCCACCGAGCGAACAGAGGCGCGGCCCAGTGCCGACGGAGACCTCGACCTCGCGGCACTCCCCACCACCGACTGGCTCTCCATGTACGACCCCGATCGCGCCTGGGCAGGCTACACCCTGCTGTTCTACGAGCGTCGAGTGCCCATGCTCGTCGACATGAACGGCCGCGTGGTGCATGGCTGGCCCGACGTTCGCGCTGTCGGCCGCGCCCGACTGACCCCCGAAGGCAACCTGCTCTACATCGGAGTGGATGACTCGCTCGTCGAGGTGGATTGGGACGGACAACCGGTACGCTCTTTCAATACGGGAAACTCACGATACTTCCCCCACCACGACCTTCAATGGGCACCGAACAACCAGCTCCTCGGTATCTTCCGAGCGCCAGGCGAGCCCACCGACAACATCCTGGTGATCGACGAGAATTCAGAGCTCGTATGGACCTGGGCCTCCGGCGATCACCTCGGAGACGATCTTCTGGGCGATGCGTTCAAAGACAACGACCTCACTCACTTCAACTCAGTACAGTCCATCCCCGACAACCCACGCGCACGATCCGGCGATACCCGCTTCAATGCGGGCAACATCCTGGTCAGCTCTCGGCATCTCAGCACCGTCTACCTCGTCGATCGCAACACAGGCGACGTGGCTTGGAAGCACACCAAAGGGCTCGACTGGCAGCACGAAGCGATCTTGCTGGGGGATGACGTTCCCGGTGCCGGAAACGTGCTGCTGTTCAACAACCGCTACCACTCCGACAATCGCCAGAGCGAAGTGTTGGAGATCGACCCGTCGACCAACGAAGTGGTCTGGCGCTACACCGACGAGCGCTTTTTCTCCGACACTGCTGGCACTGCGCAGAAGCTTCCCAACGGCAATGTCGTGATCACCTCGAGTCGTGGGGGGCGGATCTTCGAGGTCACGACTGCCGGTGAGATCGTATGGCAGTGGACACCGCCATACCATCCGATGCGATCGCAGCGGTATGCGGCCGACTTCTGTCCCCAGCTCGCCGCGTTGCCGCCCATGCAGACCGAAGCGGTGCCAAACCGCCAACCAAAGCCCTATATCGATGAGGCACTCTACGACTTTGCCCTGTCGAAGGAAGTCATGAAGGCCAAGATCGGGGGCAAGAAGCGTCGGTTGCTCGCCAAGCCCAACAACTGTCACGACCTGATGCTGCCCGGCAAGGCCATGTTGGTGTTCGAGTACGGCTTCGCGGCCGCGACTGACGAATCCGACGAGTTCGAGCCCAACGGAAACGTGATGGTCACCTTGGCGCGGCCCGGTGAGGCCCCCGAGACCATCTTCGAAAAATCCGTGAGCTTGGAGACCGATGGCGAGTGGAGCCGCGAGCGACTGCGACTGGACTCCTCGTGGAACTATGTGGAGGCGGAGATGTGCATTCGCTCTTCCGGAGCCGACCGCACCCAGGAAACCCGGGATCAGCCCGGATTTGCCGTGGGCGCGCCCAAGGTCATCTCCGGATACCGCCCCGGACGCCGCGATCTGCCGCGTGTCACCGGCAATCGGACCAAAAAATCCAAGGCCACCGAGCGCACCCTGCAGCAGCGCCAGCTCGAAGCCCTGGGCTACATGGAGTAGCTCTTGCGCTTCATCGGATGGGCGCCCAGCATTTCAGCAGGTTGCCCGCACAGCATCCGGAAGCCCGCCCGCTCGCTACAGAAACTCCCCGAGGCCGATCACCCGCGAGTAGGCGTTGATGGCTTCCACGCGTTCGGGAAACTCCTCCTGGGTGCGCACTCCGGTCCGTGCAGTATCGGTGTAGTGGGTCATTCGATAGCCCCCACCGCGCCGATTCCGCTTGAGCACCACCAAGCTGCCGTCGGACAGATCGGCTGCGATCAGACCGAGTCCGCCATCAACGTTGCGTAGGACATCATGAAGCGTGTGCGGAAAATAGGGTCTGGGCATGGTCCCTATTGTATTCGGCTGCTGCCCGGTTGCCCACAAGGGTGGATACCTCCCCATCAACCGCCCCGCAGGAGCTTCGTGATTGCCCACGGGCCTCCGTCCGAAGGACGCGAGATGAATGGACCGAGCGATGGGGTGGCCGACCGGTGGCCCGATCGCGGGAGACCGAACCGGAAGAACGGGCACACTCAGAAGTTCGGATACACGTCTCGCTCGAACATCGCCTGCAGCTCTTCGTTCAGCTTCGCGACGGCTTCTTCGTGGTCCGCACGCACATCGACGTTGTAGCTGGCGGTGCGCGGTGCCACGGCAGGCATCCAGGCGGTATGCAGCGTAAAGGGAAGCGTCAGGTTGGGGTGTGCGAGGCGCACCAGCGGACCCTGGGCCAAGTCGGCCGCATCGAAGATCCACAGCTCGTCGCCGGTCGACCCTTCTGTGGACGTATCGTCGGAAAGCACTACAATCGCGATGTAACCATCGAGATCGTCGGTAGCGCCCCGCCGGGGGACGTGCTGCGGAGAGAGGCAGAATCGGCCAGCCGGGAACGCGTAGGTGTCGCGGATCTCCAAGCCCTGGGCATCCATGCGGAAGAGCCGCGCGGGAACGTCTTCCGCGGGTAGATCGGAGAGTGCCACACGCCGATACCGGTAGTCGGCGTAGAGGTCTTCGATGCGCTTCACACGAGTCTCGGGCGAGAAGCCCGTGCAGATCCACCACAGGTGCTCGTGCAATCCCGGTGGCTCGATGCCGGCGAGCGTGTAGAGCTGGGGTCCGCCCCAGGTGTGTGCTTCATCGAAGAGCACTTCACTGTCGACCAGAGAGGCGCTATCGGCGTCGATCACGTGGCGACCTAGAGCCCCCAAATCGGTCGGTGAAGACAACATTCCGTGGAGGTCTGACGAGACCGCCGCACCGGTGTCGGGGCGGGTATCGCCCGAGCGGAGGAACTCGGAAGGATCGGCGGCGCAGTTGTGGCTGCAGTGAAGGGTGATCCGATCTCCAGCGTCCTCGAAGTCTGCGAGGAAGTGGGCCGCCTCTCGCGGAATGGTCACGGACTGCGCGCGCACAGGACCGCCTCCCGCGGGGAGATCCGAGCGTCGCACCAGCCAGACCACTGTGTCGGGAGCCTGCGCCCGCATGGCTGCTTCATCCCACAGCTGCTCCATCTCCTGCACAAACGCGGTGTCCATGATGAGGATCCAGTTGCGCGTAATGGCGATCTGATGTGCACTCTGAACAATCTCGATGTTGCCACCCCAGCGGTTGGTGAGGCGGAAGCTCTCGAGATCACCTGCGCCGTCCCAGCGGAGCAGCTCGACTGTGGCACCCACTCCAGCAATCTTCATGGCATAGGCCACCATGAACAGCTCGCCGGTGCCGGGGTCGTGTGCCGGGTGAGCGGTCGACATGTGCAGCGGGAACGGCCAGTCCAAGAAAAACTCGAGAAAGCCCGGCAGTCCGAGGGGCCACTCGTCGTTGCGGCCAACGGCCGTAGCGAGCTCCAGCGAGTCGGGGTCCACCTCCCATGGCCGGCCTCCATCGTAGGTGAGCAGCAGGCGATCGCCCATCACCACCCAGCCCGTGTTCGCCATGTTGCGATTGCCGAGCGTCATCGAAGTGCGAGCGAGACCCATGTTCGAGAAGGCACCCGTCCCGCCTTCAGTGGCCTTGTCGGCGTAGTAGCAAGGGGTGCGTGCGATGCGGGATTTCAGCGACACGCGGTCCGTCTGAAAATCGAAGCGCAGCATCCGACCATCGCCCAGCAGCACAGGCACCTCACCCCCTTGGGGAACGCCGTGCACCAGAAACATGTGACCGTCGAGATCGTCGGGCAGGGTGCCCGAGACAACCTGCAGATCGATGTCGAGCTCGGCATCGTCGCCAGAGAGCACCGAGCGGGGGATGCGAGGATCGAGCTCCGGACCCGTATCGGCGAGGGGAGTGCCCGGCTCACCAGTGTCGCCCGTATCGCCGCTGTCGCCGCTGTCGCCGCTGTCGCCGCTGTCGCCAGAGTCTCCAGGTCTACCCGAGCCGCCAGTGTCATCGAAAGGTCCAGAGTCCCCGCTGCTGCCATCTCCCGTGTCGGAACCGGTCTTCACCCGGCTGCCAGATACCGCACAGCCGGCAGACAACGAGGCTCCCAAGCCTTGGAGAAAGGTTCGACGGGCAACGGTGGATTCGGTCGACATCAGCGCCTCTTCTGAGAAGCATGGAAAGAGACAGGGAGCGCGCCTGGAATGCCAGCCGGGGCCGTGCACACGCCCACTGTTGCGGCGACGGACGGTGCCGCCCGCGGTACATTACAATCGTTATATAGAGTCTGGCACCCGAGCGCTTGCCCTTTTTCACGAACGTCGTTGCCGCATCCGCCACCAAAACGTGACTCACACAAACAGCCTGAGCGGCCCCAGTCCGGGCGGAGCGAGCGCCGCAACGACACCAACATCCGCTGGCGGCACCACGGCACTGCGGTCCCACACAGAAGGCACAGACGACCGCGTCCCCACACACCAGACGGAATAGGGGGGGCCCACGCCGATTGGCGACGCCCTCTTCTTCTACCGCTGCAGGCGATCCTTGGCCGAACCTCCCGCGCCCCCGTCTCCGACTGCCACACTCCGCCAGCCGGGCATCCTCGCCGGTATTTTGGTGGCCGGACTCGTGGCGCTCGCCGCCCATGCACTGCACCAGCTCCTGCCTTCCAGCGTAAGCGCTGTGGTCGGTGAAGCGTTGCTCGCCATCGCTCTGGGTCTGTTGGTGACCAACCTCACCCCGCCACCCATCGACTGGTCGCCCGGTCTGCGCCTCACCGTAAAGACCGCCCTGCCGATCGCCATTGTGCTTCTCGGGGCCCGAATGGCCCTCGATCAGATCGTGGGCATGGGTGCCCATGCGTTGATCTTGATCGGCACCCTCATGACACTGGCACTCACCATGGCCCACGCAATGGGGCGGTGGCTTCAGATCCCGGTGCGCATCGCCACGCTGATCGCTGTCGGCGCCGCCATCTGTGGAAACACCGCCATCGCGGCCATCGCACCGGTGATCCGGGCCAAAGACGATGAGATGGCGTTCGCCATTGCCATCAACACGCTGCTGGGAACGATCGCGATGCTGTCGTTTCCTCTGGTCGGTCACGCACTCGGTTTCTCCGATGCATGGTTTGGCACCTGGGCCGGCGTGGCGGTCAACGACACCTCCCAGGTAGTGGCCACAGGGTTCGCCTACAGCCCCACCGCCGGCGAGGTTGCCACGGTGGTCAAGCTCACCCGCAATGGCTGTATGGCCTTCGTCATCGTCGGTCTCGGCCTGGCGTACAGCCGCTTCGATCCCGAGCGTACCGACGGTGCCCCCGTGTCGCTCCGACAGCGCATCGCCAAGTCGTTTCCCAACTTCTTGATCGGCTTCTTGCTGCTCGCCACCGCCAACAGCCTCGGCTGGATTGACGCCGCCAGTGCTGCCATTGACTTTGATCTGGCCGGCGCCGCAAAGAAGCTCTTCAAGGGCATGGTGCTGCTCGCCCTGGCCGCAGTCGGCCTCAGTACCAACTTCCGGCAGCTGGCCCGCACGGGACTCGCACCGGTTTGGGTGGGTGTACTCACCATGCTCAGCACCACGATCGGCAGCCTTGTGCTGCTGTCGTTGATGGGGCCGGTCTCGCTCTGAGTCGATGCTGGGTTCAGTGCGCACCGGGCATGGACGAGATGAACCCCGTCACGGTGTCGCCCTCCCATGCAGTCGGAACGATCGTCTTGCGCGGCAGAGCACGGATTCGCTCCGCCTCCCCAACGTTCTCAGGCTGCAAGAGGTCCGTCGTGGGATCCACAGACTGGAGCAACACCGCGGTGGTGGTGTGCTGGAACGGACTGTAGGTCTTGGCCTCCTCAGGCATCACGATCTGGTAGACGGCCCAGCACCAGGGATCGGCGGGCTGGAGGCAAACGGATGTTCCTGCTCGAGCCGCCTTGGACTTTCGCAGGATGGTCTTGTTCGCATAGTTCCAGGCCCACCACTCGGTGACCATCGCGATGCGCAGGGCCAGCCCACGATGGTGAGCGATCGCTTCGACAATGTGCACGAGGTCGAGCTGGACAAAGTCGAAGAGCGGGATGGGGATGTTGATGGTCTCGAGAACGAGTGTGGGCACCCGCGTGTCGTCGTCTTGCAGCACAGCGGCTTCGAAGAGGGTGAGGTAGCCTCGCTGGGGCAAGCCATCGCGCCACACGCCGTAGTAGATGTGGTGCGGACTCATGCACCGAAACGGCACGCTGTTCGAGCTGCAATCTCCAGCGCGATCGCCGCGATGCACGGCCTCCGCCTTGGTCAACGGACGGAGTTCGAAGACGACGGACTGATCATCCGCTTCCGCTTCGTTGAACAGCACCGGAGCCAGCTTCGAGAGAAGCTCGGCACATCCGCGCTCGAGGGAGGTTCGCGCACCACCCAAGAGGGCCGGCAAGCCTTGGGCATCGGACAACCCGAGGGTGACCGCCAGCTCTCGGGGTCTTCCCTCCACAGTGCGGTGCAGAGTGCGCAACGCCTCGTGGACCTCGCGATTGCTCATCCAGCCGCTGTCTCTCCCGGCGACACCATCCACAAGGACTTGGCGTTGCTCTGATGGGACCGTGATGGCGCTTGGCTCGTCGAAGTTCCAGGCAAGACACAACTGTCGGAGTGTGCGAATGGCCTGCTGCTTGTCGACCGCTCGCGCGGTGGAGGCGGGAGGTGGACCATCCACGAGGTGTACCAACAGCCCCTGCACCAGTCCTTCGATCATCCGATCGGCACCGAAGCGTTCGCGCAGCCGATGCAGGCTCGGGACGTCGGCCGCATCGGGTCGACGCCAGAACCTTCGCAGGGTCTTGCGGGCAATGCGTGTGCGTCCAGGACGCTCAACCCGCAGCACCATGTAAGCTCGGGCATCATCGATGACCTGTTGCAAGACCCCTTCACACTCGGGGGAGACCCACCAGGAGGGAGCGCGAAAGAGCCGATCATCGGTGCATTCCTCGGCACTCCGAATCGAGTGAAGCACATGCAATACCAGCCGTCGATGGGCGGGCGGAATCCAGCGCGCAACCGAGCGCGGGTGGTCGGCAGGAAGGGCCAGGAGCGCCTCGATGCTCCATCGTGGCCGAACATCTGTGACCTTCGCAGCCGAAGTATGACCACTGCGATCCTCGTTCAAGATGGGGTCGACGTCGTCGAGCGGAGGAAGGTCGAAGTCGTCGACGGGATTCCAGTCAAGGCTCGGTCGCTCCCAGGTAGGTTGCGTCTCCAAAAGACCCTCATCATCAACCGGATCACGGGTCCATGGTAGACCCTGACTGGTCTCTGGTAGGCACAAGTCTCGGCACCACAACAGCCGGAGCAGATCGACGGGACGGCCATGCTCGGCGACCCGTCGAACGGTAGCGATCACGGCCAGTCCAGCGGCAATCCGCTGCTGCACCCACCGATCGCGCAGATGCGGAGAAAATCCCTCGCGAACCGTGACGCGGAACGAAGGATAGTCCAGCCCTTCCATGGACCAGGCGCCTGCAGCAAGGACCGGCGCCACAACCGCGAGATGCCTCGCTGGATCTGCCTCTGGAGCCGACGGTTCGCTCGGCTCTGGAGCCGCAACCACCGGCTCGAGCCACGGTCGGCGAGGCCGCGAGCGGTGCGACGGCAGCGGCTCCACCAGCGATGGAATCCGACGGGCCAGGGTCTGGGCCAGCACGCTGCAGGCGACAAAGTCCTGCACCCGGCGCACCCTTGGAAAACCATCTGCGAAATGGTTCCGGTCCAAGCGCTCCCGCCAGGCCAGCCAAGCCGCATAGAGCAACGGCCGCCACTGTGGATGGTGTGCGTGTTGCCGTTCCAGCAGGCGACTGGTCTCGACCGGAAAGGAGCGGCCGAAGACGAAGAGCGTCTGGGCGAGGTGCGACAGCTCCGGCTCATCAGGCGGCGCAGCCTGTAAGACCGCGTCCCAAGCATCCGCACAGAGCCGACCAAATTCGACACACGCCGGTGAGGCGACACGACTCCAGACGACAAGATCGCAGACAATGGAGAGTGCCGCCAGCGCGGTGGGTTCGGTGAGCACCAAGGGCCGCTCAGCCGGCCACTCGAGGCCCTTTGCTTCCGGAAACATTCGAGCCCAACGCTGCAGCGGCCCCGCTTTCAGGCTGGCACGAAGGGCGTCTATACTTCGGGCCGGTAGGCCCAGGTGCATCGGGGTTCGCTCTGCCAGAGTCCATGTGGAGAGCGCGTCGTCGTCTCGGGCGATGAGCTCCAGGCGCTCCAGGACCACTCCGATGTCTGGTCGTATGGGCGAGAGCACCCGTGCCCGCCCCACGAAAGGCAGGAGGGGTCGCCGGGGATGGTCGTGGCGGGTCTCAAACTCATCGGTGAAGTAGTTGCTGTAGGGCAGCATGTCAGACGAATCATCGGTGGGCTCGACGGTCGGCCCAACATCCACCGGCTCCGGCTGCGTGTCTACCCAGGCTTCTTCGAGAGCCAGCTCCGCAGACGCCGCTCGCCGAGAGCGACCCGCACCGGCACGCCGCGCAACGACCAAAGCGCGAGCGAGCGCCCCTGGCTTGTTCGGATTCATCAGCAGACCGACCACATGGCGGGCCCGGCCCGGCTGCGTGAGGGCGCGGGAGAGGTCACGGGCCTGAATGCGGGTGAGCTTCCGCCCTCGGTGTTCTCGACTGAGTGCGATGAGCGCGTCGACCCTCGCGGGACTGTCGAGTGCCAGCCACTCTGCCAGCTGGGCATCGCGACCGTCGATTGGCCCCTCGGGTGCCGGCCGCAGGGCAGCAGCCAGCTTGGGATTCATCTGAACCAGCTGATGGAGCACGACCTCCGAGAGGCTCGAGATTTCCGGCTGCGCTCGTGCCGCCATCCACGCCGCAGCACAGAGCCATCGTTGGACGAGCGGCTCTCGCTCTCCCACGGCTCGCTGCACAAGATCATGGAACAGCGTGGGCATCGGACACTGACACAAGCCCAGTCCGGCCCGCAGCCGCTCGCCCGCATCGCGGTGGTAGAGCAAGCCAGCAAAGGCTCCCGCTGGTGCATCCGCATCGGGTGCCGCAACCACACAAAGGTGCTCAGCCAATCGTTCCACCTCGCCAAACGTGAGCGTGGACGCCATGGCATCGAGGCTGAGGAGAAGGCTCGGCGCACACGCAAGCAGGGTGTCGGGCACCTCGAAGACCATCGCAGCCACAGTGTGTTCGGGCGATGCACCCGAGCCGTCGGTGGGTGGACCAAGCGTGCATCCATGCAGCCACAGAGACACGCTCTGCAGTCGTCCGACGGCCCCCAACCCCAGCAGCCTGCGGGTCGCGGTCATGCGGAGGCGCACCCCTGCTTCAGATCGAGCCACCATGTAGAGCAGTCGGGCTCCGGCGGGTCGGTTGCCACGCGCTGGCAGCAAGGTCACGCCGGTGGTGTGCTCCCGAGCGACCACGCAAGCCACACACCAGGTGGGCTCGGCCTCCACGAGGACCCACCAAGCTGCTGATGGGGTGGGTAGAGCCGCTTCCGCGATCGCTCGCAGCACCACAAGCCCATCGGCCCCAGCCCGTGCCCAAACCCGGGCCGCAGCCCGCGACAGAAGGCCGTCTCGCCCCGAAACCATCTCCCGAAGCGGCTCGATGACCTGTGGGTCGGGATGGGTGAGGGCATCGAGCGCCTGAATGCGAAGGCGGGTGATCGGCGCCGAGCAAGCCACCGAAACCAGCAGCATTGGCGACGACCCTCCATGACCGAGAACCGCCTCGGCGAGGTGGAGCTGCAACGGACCCCACTCACGGGCATCGTTGGGGTTGCCGTGGGAAGACTGCACGAGGCGAGCGCCCAGAGCCTTCAGGGCCGCCGGTCGGCCCGTGGCCACCAGCAGGTCAACCACAAGCATCCCCACCACGATGGGCACTCCCTCCACCACACGGTCGAGGAGTCGGTCGAGCACAGGCCCTCCCGACAGACAGATCACCTGCAGGATCGGAGTGATGGCATCACCCACCCCGCTGGGACCGGGACGCTCTCCCCGCGCCAGGGCCGCTTCCAGCACCTTGAGCAACATCGGCTCTGCGGAAGCACCCGCCGCCACGAGCCCGCGTCCGGCTTCAAGGCGCACGTACAGACTCGGGTCATGGCAAGCCGCCCAGCCCATCAGTGCCACACGCAGCTCGACATCGTGTAGCTCCGACCCGAGAACGACAAGCCGATCGCTTCGCTCCACGATCCCAGCGGTCTCCCGCAACGCCTGCTCAATCGCCAGCGGCTGTGGGGGTGAGGCCTGCAACAGGCTGCGAAAAGCTGCATCCCGGATGGCGCGCTCTGCGCTGTGCGTGGCTCGGTCGACAACATCGGCCACAGATCGGGACAAGCTCTTGGGCATCGGGTCCGCTCGAAGGAAACTGAGATCGAGATTGTACCGGAAAATGCGGATGCATCACCGCGCAGTTCGGACACCAACTGTCCGTCAGAGATGGTGCCGGGCGTCTACAGAGCGACCGACCCCGCGAGACACCATGTCCCCCTCTACCAAAACCAAGCGCCCCCGTACCCCTGGGGTCACCTGGAAGCCTGACCGCCAGCGGCTCTACCGCTTCACCCAGCACCACATCACCGTGATCCAGCCCTGGCCCGCCGCTCTGTGCTGGGTGAAGACCGAGCACTGGCGGGGTGCTCATTGTTCCCTCCGCCTCGACCTCCTCGAGCAGGGATCTGCAGCCCCCTACCCCTACCGCTTCGAGCTCGATGCGTGGTCCACCATTCCCAAGGACGTCCGCACACATGTGCTGCAGGCTTCCCTGTCGGGTCTGCAGTGGAACACGCTCCGCCTGCTGGCCCGCTGTCCCGCCGCCACCGCGCTGGTCCAGGAGCTTCCCCTCCTCGGTGCTGCCGCCGCCAACCTCCGGCCCATCCTGCGCTGGCAGGAGCGTCCGATCCCCACCAAGCCCTGGCGCAGTCTCCGTCGCGCACTCGCCGCACCCCGCAGTCGCCACCGGTGGGCCCGAATCGCTCGCCTCGTGGGCTGGCCCGGAACGCGCAGCTTCTTCAAGATGCTCCGCAAGGTTGGCCCCCTCGATCCCGAGCAGTGGGTCCTTCTCGATGTCGCCCGTCTCGGAGAGGTCTGGTCGATACCCTGGCTCCGCAAGATTCTTCAGCACGGGCCAGCGCTCACGCCGGGTCGTCTCGCCGCCCTCGTCGCATCGGTGGAGCTCGCTGCCCACGGAGGTCGCCTGCCAGCCCGTCTCTTCCTTCACGTCTCCGACCACCACACCGGCAACAACCTCGCCGGTGCGATTCGCTCGTTTGTACACGCTGCGGCTCCGCACGCGCCACACACCGGCCCAGCCTTCACCCATCTCGACTCCCTCGAAGCAATCGAACAGGCCACCGCCCGACTCACCGCCACTGAACCCGCCCACCGACCCTTTCCTCCACCGCCCCTCGGGCCCGTGCCCGGCATCATCCCGATCGCCAGCCCGGAAGCCCTGGTCGAAGAAGGGGAGAAAATGCACCACTGCATCGGTAGCGGTGGTTTTGCACGGCGGGCTCGGGCCTGGCAGGGGTACGCCTACAGCGTGCGGGACCTCGACTCCCAGGAGCGATTGGCGACTGCCTGGATCGTGCCCTCCCACCAGAGTCCAGGCGCGTTCTACATCGAGCAGATTCAAGGACCGAACAACACACCGGTTCCCTTCGCTGTGCGTCATCGAGTGGAGCGGTGGCTGCTCCACTCCACCCAGGCCCGCGGCCTACGCCTTGAAGGGAAGCACACCGAAGCCGACCTGCTCGCCCCACCCGTCCACTCCGACTGGCTGCCCGCAGAGTCCATCGACGTCGCAGAGTGGCTGGCTGGGCTGCGCCGGTACGCGTATGCAGATCGAACCATCCTCCACCCCCCACCCATGCCCGAACCTGCCCCGAGGATGCGGATCATGGCAGACGACGACATCCCGTTCTGATCGACTGGAGCGATTGTGACGCGCCCAGAGACGGCAGCGCGCTCCCCAAGGGGTGCGACCGGTGAACTCGCCCCACTCAACGTCGCCCTCAGAACGGAACTTCCGCCAGTGCGGTGCGCGCATCTCGACGATGCGACTCGACGGGGCCCGCATCTGCCGATGCTTCTGCCAGCGAGCACAGCGAGAGCAGCCCAAACAGCACATCAGGAGTGGCGTGAACGGGCCTTGCCTGGGCACCGGTGGTGAGCGGTGCCCCAAAGTCATGAGACAACGCGCGCACCAACCGAGCTTCCACCAGTCGACCAGGATCTGCATGGGCATGCAGCCGAAGCACAGTCTGCAACCCGACCGCCTTCATCCAGATCCGCATCAGCCCGAGCACTTCTCTGCGCGACCTCCGGCGTCGAATGGCGGCCTGCATCGCAAGCCGCGCGTCTTCTGCAAGCTCCGCACTACAACAGTCCCACACGAGGTCGACCCGCAGTTCGACCGGCACTCCACGCTGGGCCAGCTCGGCCTGCAGCGTACGAACATGCAGGAGGACTGGATCCCTCAACCGAACGAAGGACATCCCCGGTCGAGGCGCCACCACCCGACGCCACCGGTCGACGCTGACCGGCGCTTCGTCGAGACGAAGCTCCCAGCCAAAAGCGGTATGCAGCTCGCCGATCAGAGGTGCGGGCGCTCGGGTGGGTAGCGTGCTGTCGGGGGAAAAGGGCACTTGTGGAAACCCGAGCCGTAGCTTGCGCTGCGCACCGCACAGGGAGACCGACAGAGTGCGGGCACCAGGAAGGTCGAGCAGCCACGCACCCAGGGCTTTTCCATCGTCGCTTTCCTCGATGGCAGCCGACGCGAGGTGCTCCCAGTCGCAGGGAACCGCCAGCCAATGCATGGGGATGGGGGAAGCGAGAGAAGGCATCGCGAGCTCCGGGAGCGAGGAAGGGGAAGGGCTGACAGACAGGGTTCCAGACGCGTGGGGCACCGGTCTGCGGACAGGTGAAACCCAGCTCGAGGGGTCGCCAGGACGGACTCTGGTGTTCGCGCGCGTGACGCGGGGCGAAAAAACAACACCCTCATTCCTGGGGGTGGCTGAAGTGGGGAAGCGATGGAACGCAACGAAGCGACAGAAGACCGCACGATCCGGTCTGTACTGGAGCGATGTCGCCTCGCCACCGGACACCCAGCGGTCGAGGGGATCGCCGAGCACCCCGTCGGTACACCTGCACCCGAGGAGTGCGCTGCGGAAGCCTACAGCGATCGCTCCCACCACGCGGACAATGGCTGTCCGTGTACTCCGTCTTGGCGGAGACCACGCTACGCGCTCCGACATCTCCTCGCGCCGGAGCCCGCCATGGCCCTGTCCTCCACCATCCGCACCTTCTCCATTGCGCTCTCCGACGTGGATCGCGGAATCTACGACACGCTCGAGCTCAAGGTTGCGCAACATCCCAGCGAGAGTGCGCCCTACCTCATCACCCGCGTGCTGGCCTATGCGCTCGAATACGCTGAAGGTGTGGCGTTTTCCGCGGGACTGGCCAGCACCGACCAGCCCCCCGTATGGCAGCGCGACCTGACCGGACGCCTCGAAGCGTGGATCGACGTGGGCACACCGAGTGCTCCCCGCCTACACAAGGCCAGCAAAGCCGCAGACCGGGTCGCCGTGTACTGCCACAAGCGCCCAGCGCCCTGGCTTCGCACGCTCGCCGGTGCGACCGTCTACAACGCCGCCGAGATTGCGCTCTTCGCCATTGAGCCCGCCACGGCTTTGCGCATCGCAGACACGCTCAGTCGCCGGGTGACCTGGCAGCTCACCCGCACCGAAGGCACCGTGTATCTCGACACCGACAGCGAGTCGTTCACCTTCACACTGGAGCGACTCACCTGGCCGGTCGACGCGTGAACCGGGGCCGGTCCAAGCCCGTGGCGGACTCGAACCGACCCGCTCGCTGCCGCTGCTCAGAGACTCCAGACCACCGGACCCACACTCTGTGTGGGCATGGCCGTGAAGTGGGCGGCCATCGTGCCGAGGACCTGCTGGGCAACCTTTGCGCCTTCTTCCGCGTTGGCTTGTGAGTCATAGACCGCCACGAGCATCATCGAGCCTTCGCCCGTCTCGACGGTGTGCAGAGCACTCAAGCCCGCAATCGCCGCCAGCTGGTCACGCACATTGTCGGCCTGGGCGAAGATGGCATCCCGGCTCTCGGGCTTGAAAGAAACGTTCGTGATTCGGTAGTACATGGGGGGCTCCTTGGATTGGGCGGGAGGACCGTACCGAAGCACCCTCCGCAACTCCAGGCCCTCCGGCAGATTTGTGTCTCTTGCCCGCTCACCAAGGGCCGGCACCACCCAGAGCACAGTCCTATTCGGCATGATCACCCGTAACGGAGCCAAGCAGGAGACCAGATGATTGCGCGCGTGTGCACCGTGGGTGGTCCAGTACGGCGCATTCGACGGAACTCCGTTCGAACCCTTCGCATCGCGGCGCTCGCCCCTTGTCTCTCTCGCGCGGGGGTCTACGATCGGGCCTTCTCCGGAGGTCCGCCTTGCCTGACCCTTCCACCGGATGGTCTTCTCGACCGGTCATCCCCAGACGTCTCGATGCTCGGCCCCGAGTGGTGGTGGTGGGGGGAGGGTTCGGCGGTCTGCAGGCCACACGCTCTCTGGCCAATGCAGACGTAGACGTGGTGCTGGTAGACCGGCGCAACCACCACCTCTTTCAGCCCCTGCTGTATCAGGTCGCCACTGCGGTGCTGTCTCCAGCATCCATCTCGATGCCCATTCGGAGCTTGCTTCGCAAGCAGCGCAACGCCCGGGTGCGGCTCGGCGAAGTCACCGCGATCGATACCGAGCGCAAGACGGTGCACATCGCCGGTCGGGAGCGCAATGAAGACCTGAGCTACGACTGGTTGGTTCTCGCTGCTGGCGCCACACACTCCTACTTTGGAAACGCCGGCTGGGAAGCCGACGCGCCTGGCCTGAAGACCATCCAAGATGCCATCCAAATCCGTCAAAAGGTACTCCAGTCGTTCGAGCATGCTGAGTGGACCAGCGACCCGGATGTGCGGCGCAAGCACCTCACGTTTGTGGTGGTGGGTGCAGGCCCTACCGGCGTGGAGCTGGCCGGCGCGTTGAGCGAGATTGCTCGCCGCACACTGGTGGAGGACTTCCGAAACATCGATCCGGCCGAAGCCAGAGTGCTGCTCGTCGAAGGCGGGTCTGGCGTGCTGGGCGCCTACCCCGATGGTCTTCGCGAGAGCGCCTTGCGGCAGCTGCGCCAGATCGGCGTCGAGGTCTGGCTCGAGTCGCGCGTGGTCGAGATCGATCATGGGGGAGTGACCGTCCAACGCAGCGGACACGAGGCCCCCACGCGCGTGGATGCGGGCACGATGATCTGGGCCGCGGGCATCGAAGCCTCGCCGCTCGGCAGCCAGGTCTCTGGCGACACCGACCGTGCCGGTCGCGTGCGTGTGGGCCCCGACCTCTCCCTGGCCAGCCATCGTGAGATTTTTGTGCTCGGCGACATGGCCCACACAATGGGTGCCGACGGCGAGCCCCTGCCAGGCATGGCCCAAGTGGCACTGCAGGGAGGTGTGCATGCGGCCCACAGCATTCAGGCCGATCTCGCCAGCAGGCCGCGCGCCACGTTTCGGTACCGAGACCTTGGCAGCATGGCCACCATCGGACGCTCCAAGGCCATCGCTTGGATCGGCGGCCTCGAGTTTGGTGGCGGCATCGCCTGGCTCGTGTGGCTGATCGTGCACTTGATGGCACTGGTGGGCTTTCGCAATCGTGTGGTGGTCTTCTTCGAGTGGGCGTGGGGCTACCTCACATGGAACCGCGGAAGCCGCGTCATCCACAACCGGTTTGGTCCTCTCGATACCCCCGGGCCCAAGGCCGAAGGCACACGCCCACCACCCAGCGCCTCACCACAGTCGGCCTGACGGGCGAGAGACGGGGCCCCAAATCTCCGCCACATCTCTCCCAGACGCCAGCCACCAATCCTCCGCGAGAGGCATCCGCCAGAACCGGACTCGGTCGCACTGCGGTACGGTCCCACCATGCTTCGTCGGTTCTCGTCGTCCTTTGTCGCCACCCTCGCCGTGCTGCTCTGCACCGTGCCGGCGCTCGACCGCCCACCACACGTCGATGACGCGAATTTTCTGATCCTGGCCCGCGGAGCCCGCCTCGACCCGCTCCGCCCACACGCCATCTCCATCAACTGGCAGGGCACCACCGAGCGAGCCTTCGATGTGCTGTCGAACCCACCCGGCATCGCGTGGTGGCTCGCACCGGTCGTGGATGCCTCCGACCTGGTCCGCCACCTCTGGATGTGGCCTTGGCTGCTGCTGGCTTGCTGGGGCGCCGGGCGACTGGGAGACCGCGTTGCCGGACGTCCGGCCGTCGCCATCCTGTTGCTGTGCGCTTCTCCCGCCGCGATGCTCGCTGCCACGGCCTGGACACCCGATCTTCCCCTGCTCGCATGCACCCTCGCAGGAATGGCCGGGCTGCTTGCACCGCGTGCACCCGGTGGCTCTCGACTGCCCTGGGCTGTACTGCTCGGGATGGGCGCCTGCTTTCGCTACAGTGGGCTCGCCCTGATTCCCCTCGCCGGACTCTGGCCTGCACTGCGCCGGGACGCCCGCGGAGCTGCCCAGCTCACCATCGCCGCCGCTCTACCCACGCTGGCGCTCGCCCTCCACGATGTTGCCGTCTATGGAGAGTGGCATGTGCTGGCCATGACCCGGTTTCAAGGCATCGCCGACACGCCACGAGACATCACACGCAAGCTCATCGCAGCCATCGCCACACTCGGCGGCGGACTGGCCCTCCCCATCCTGGCTGCTGCCCGTCCGCGACGCGCCCTCGGAGGCGCACTCGTGGGACTTGCTCTGGGCTGTGTGGGCGCTCTGTTGTCTGCCCAAGCCGGTGCCACTGCTGCCTGGACTCTGCTCTGGACCGCGGCCGGTGGCGCAGTGCTTGGCTCGGTCCTGTCTCGCACGCAGCGCTTGGATGTATTCTTCGTCTGCTGGCTGTTCGGCGGGCTGCTCTTCTTGCTCAAGCTTCGGTTCACCGCCACTCGGTACTGGCTCCCGTTCGCAGCTCCAGCCATTCTCGCCGTACTGCCCCTCGCGAGTCGCTCCTTGCGCACCACTGCGGTCGTCGCCACCACGGCCCTCGCTCTTGCGATCTCGCTCGACGACCACGCAATGGCCCGCGCGCACGAGACTCTTGCACGAGAGGTCGATGCAGCGGTGACCGCGCTCGGGATCGAGGACCGCAGATTTTCGGGCCACTGGGGTCTTCAGCACCACCTCGAAGCCCGCGGCTGGAGTGCCCTCGAAGAAGACAGCCCCATTCCGCCGGGCGTCGCCTGGGCCCGGACCTCGGTGGCCTGGCCCCAAGACCCCGGTCCCGGCTGCCGCACACCCATCGAAACATTCGAGCGAGCTCCCTCCGGCTGGCGACTGCGCTCCCACACCGCCGAGATCGCCGGAAACATCCATGCACATGTGCTGTCTGCGTCGCCACCTATCGAGGTGTACGCCCCGTTTGGCTTGGGACGCGACCCCTATGACTCGATCCAGCTCACCATCGGTGCGGCCTGCCCTGCGGCATCGCCTCCGGATACCCCCTCCCCCTCGGAAGGTTCCTTCTGACCACCTCAGTGCGATGCCCGTGCCGCAAGCACCGCTTCCACCTGAGCGATGCCTTCGACCGAATCGCTGCGGCATCGTAGATACATGGCGCCTCGTCACTGAGCACCACCGCCCCCACTGCGCGATCGGGCAGGCAGGTCCGCGAAACACAGTGGTTTCCCTCTCGGTTCTGCATGGGATAGCCCCCCCGCGGAGGTTCCCGTGCGACGACTGTGGCTGGCAGTGTGGTTGACCGCTTGCGGAGGTGCAGCCGTTGAAGGCCGGTCCCCATCCGCAGCACTCGTGCGGGTGTCCACAGTGCAGGAGGGCACGCTCACCGAGTTTTGGCACAGCGTCGGCGAGGTTCGAGCCCTCGAGCAGGCCTCGCTTGCTGTGGGCGCCGATGGTCCTGTGGCGCGCGTTCTTGTGCGAGAAGGCGACCCGGTCGAGAAGGGCGCTTTACTCCTTGAGCTGGACCTGTCGCTGGCCCAGGCGGAAGCGGGCGTTGCACGGGCAGCCATCGACGAGGCAACCGCGGAGCTGGCTCGACTGGAAGACGCCCTCCACCGACGAGAGCGCGTTGGAGAGAAGGTTCTGGGGCAGGAAGCGCTCCAAGAAGTGACCCAGGCCGTGGCCGCCCAGCGGGCGCGGGTGGCCGGGCGGCAAGCCGAGGCCCGCCGAGCGGAAGCGAGCCTTGAGCAGCAACGCCTTCGTGCCCCATTCTCCGGCGTGATCACGCAGCGCAGCGCCGATCCGGGCGATTGGGTTCGCACAGGAGAGGCGCTGCTGAGCGTCGTGTCGACCGACCGGTCTGAGGTGCATCTGAGAGTACCCGAGACCATCGCCCAGCACCTTACGGCGGGAGACACCGTCTCGATCGGCGATCGTTCAGTGACGGTCCTGGCAGTGGTGCCCACGCTCGACACCACCACCCGCACGGCACTCGTGCGCATCGAGGCGCCCGCGCACAGCGTGGTGGGAGAAGCGGTGGATGTCACCGTGCCCGTGGAGTGGACTGACCGGGGCGTGAAAGTGCCCCGCGATGCTCTGATCGCGGATCCGGAACAGGCGCGACTGGTCCGCGTGGTCGACGGCAAGGCCGACGTCGTGCCCGTGGAGATCTTGGTCTCCACCCAGACCGAGGTCCTCGTTCAGGCTGCCGAGCTCTCCGTGGGCGACGTGATTGTGGTGCGCGGCAACGAGCGGGTTCGCCCCGGACAAACAGTCCGAGTCGAAGGAGACGATGGCGTCTGATCGGCGGTGCCGAGCACAGCGGTCTACAGGCCGGCCCAGTCGGTGGCCCGATTCAGCGCCGGCAGCCCACCACTCGCATCCACCCGCCACATGCGGTCCTCGATGGTGAGTCGACCACCCACGGCCGGCGCACCGTTGCGCGGTGCCAGCCACCAAGCAGCTGAAGCGGTCGGATGGGCAGGAGGACGCGCCCAGTCCGTGCCACGGCGATGCAGTATGTCCAGCAGAATCTCGGCGTCTGTCGACAACACGAGGGCGCCGGGCAGGGCGCCAATGGCCACACCTCCGGCAGTGCCAAGCCGGCCCCCATTCCCCTCCGGCTCCACCTCACCAGGCAGCCCAAACCGCTCTTGAACATCACCCAGCAGAGTGCTGACCTCTGCCGGTCTACCCGCCGGGTCGATCACGGGGATGACCACTGCCATCGCCGCTCCGACCACATCATCGAACCATGCCCGAACCTGTCCCGGAGCGGCGGTGTAGCCCGTGGGAATCAGAGTCGACAGACCACTCATCCGCTCCGGTAGAGACGTCTCCTGAAGCCAGGGCGCACCCGACACCACGTGGGGTGACGTATAGACCACCATGACGGTGCGCGGCCGCCGCCGCGAAGACGGAGTGAAGGCCCAGGCCCCAACCCGTGGCAAAGCATCGGCCGCTCGAGCGCTCGGTGCAAACACCCGCAGCGCGGCATCGCCATCGTCCACCACCATCAGTCGCTCCACCGGACGGGCCTTTCGATCGGGAAGCTTCGACCATGCCACACAACCCCGCACCCCGAGAGCCCCACCGGCAAGCTCCTGCTCGGGGTCGGTCTGTCCAGGGGCGGGCGTACGACCATGGGGCGCGATGACCACGCTCTGGTCTTGCATCACTCG